>NZ_JBFTRC010000183.1:0-21225 GCF_056399325.1 Allobosea sp. 01N443 | reverse complement strand
GTCGAGGATTACGCGGCGCGCAAGGGCATGGCGATACAAGAGGTCGAGCGCTGGCTTGCGCCGATCCTCAACTACGAGCCCAGCGCCTATCGGCTCGAGGCCGCCGAGTGATGCTGCGGGCGGCTATCCCGGCCGATCTGCCGCGCATCGGCGTGATCCGGCAGGCCGTGAAGGAGAATGTGCTCCGCGACCCTTCCAAGGTCAGCGATGAGGAGGTCGCCTGGTATATGGAGCAGGCCATCTTTCTCGTCAGCGAGGAGGGCGGCGAGGTTATCGGCTTCACCTGCGCCAACCACCAGACGGCTCTCATCTGGGCGCTCTTCATCGCTCCCGATCACGAAGGGCACGGCCATGGTCGCGCACTCCTGGATGCGGCGCTGGAGCGGCTTGCGGAGAAGGGGCACCGGCAAGCATACCTGACGACAGGCGCGACGACCCGTGCTGCGCGTTTCTACCGCCAGCATGGCTGGCGCGACATGGGCCTTGCGCTCGACGGCCAGGCCGTCTTCGTCAAGCCGCTCGGACCGGTCTAGGCTTGCTTCGCTCCGGCGCTAACGTGGTGGCGTCGGCGCTTTAACCCGAGGCGGCCGAACTTGGTGACGGGAGCGCCGCCGATCGCTAGCCCCCGATCGCCACCTCGCGGACCGCATGGTCAGGGAGACGACGCCGCCAGATCGACGTGAAAAACCTTGGCGATGATCTGCCAACGCCCGTCGAGCCGGACGACGCTGAGCAGGTCGGTGAAGGATTTTGGCCCGATGGCGCATGCGACGCGGGCGAGCGCGGTCACTGGCCCGGCAAATTCGATGGAAAGGATGCGGTCCTGCCGCGCCTCGCCCCGGCTGGCCGGGGAGGGGCGCTTTGCGACCATGGGCAGATAGGCGTCCATGGTCAGATGGATGAGACTGCCATTGCTGGCGCAGGCATAGATCGCCTGCGGATGGAAGACCCCGGCGAGCTTGCCGGCATCGCTGTGATAGAGGCCATCGAAATAGCGCGTCAGGACCTCGACGATTTCGGCAAAGCGGGCATCCATCGCAGGCGTCTCCTTCAGATCAGGCCTTCGGCCTGCATCGCCTGGCGCACGGTGTTGCGGCCGGTCAGACGCTGCATGAAGGCCTGGAGTTTCGGCCAGGCATCGAGCGCAACGCCGGTATGGTTCGCCCAGTTCGTGACGACGAAGAGATAGGCGTCGGCGACGCTGAAGGTCTCGCCGAGAAGGTAGGGACGCCCGTCCGAGAGCTTCTGCTCGACGTCGCCAAAGCGGCGGGCGACCTTCTCCTTCGCTTCACGCCTGGCATCGTCGCCAATCGTGGTGCTGAACAGCGGGCCGAAGGCCTTGTGCAACTCGGAAGCGATGAAATTGAGCTCCTCCTGCAGCCGTGCGCGCGCCAGCGTTCCGGCCTTTGGCGCGAGCTCCGCCTCGGGCTTAAGGTCCGCGATATACTGGACGATCGCCGCGCCTTCGGTCAGCACCTCGCCGCTGTCGAGCTGCAACGCCGGTACGTAGCCGCGCGGATTGACCGTTGTGAAATCGGCGCCGGTCTCGGTCGTTCTGGTCTTGGTGTCGACCTTCTCCAGGGTGAATGGCAGGCCGGCTTCGCGCAGCGCGATGTGGGGCGAGAGCGAGCAGGCGCCGGGGGCGTAGTAGAGCTTCATGGTGTGCGTCTCCGTGTTGACCGGTGACCACAGGGGTAGGCAGGGCGATAACTTCTGTATACCCAGTAACTTGTCGTTACCGCATTTTCCGGTATCATTCCGGTAACCGGAGACAGCCTCGCATGGCGTTGAAGATACGGAAGAATCGGGCGAAAATTCCGCCGCCGACCTGCGCCGTCGGCACCTGCATGCAGGTTCTGGGCAAGGCCTGGACGCCGAATGTGATCTGGTATCTGAGCGCTGGTCCCCGTCGCTTCGGCGAGCTGCGCCATGACATGCCCCTGATCTCGGCCAAGATGTTGAGCGAGCGCCTGCGCGATCTCGAAAGCCGCGGCATCATCGAGCGGCGCGTGCTGCCGAGCTCGCCACCATCAGCCGAATATGGGCTGACGGGTCTCGGGTTGGAGCTGATGCCGGCGATCGAGGCGATCGTCGCGGTCGGGCAGCGTCTGAAGGAACGCATGGGGCAGGCGGCTGAAGCCGCCTGAAACGCTTCAGCCGGCGCGAAGCGCTCTCATATCCGCGAGCGCGCCCTGCATCGCATTCGCGCTGGGCTGTCCCTGCAATGGCTCGCCGAAGAGATGCAACCGATTGCGGCCTGAGGCTTTGGCGACATAGAGCGCAGAATCGGCTTCGGCGAAGCTCCGGTCAGGATCATGGTGTCGGCCCGGGAGCAGCATCGTCGCACCGATCGAGGCACTGATCTCGATCAACCGACCGTTCCAGGTGACGGGGCGCGCCAGCGCCGCGAGGGCCTGGTTCAGCCGGTGCAGGATATGGGACGAGCCGGCGGTCGAGCAGATCAGCAGCGCGAATTCGTCCCCGCCGATGCGGGCGATCGTCAACGCGTCGCTCAGCGTGGCCTCCAACCGCAGGGCCACTTGCCGCAAACATTCATCGCCGGCGGCGTGGCCGAGATGGTCATTAATCGGCTTGAACATGTCGAGATCGATGAGGGCGAGTGCGCCCACGGCGCAGCCGTCAGCCGGAATGCGCCGCAGCTCGGCTAGCTGCGCCTCGAACGCCCGGCGGTTGGCGAGGCCGGTGAGCGGGTCGCTATAGGCGAGCTGACGCAAGCCCTGCCACATCTGCTTCTCGCCGGTAATGTCCTGCTTGGCCCCATAGATGCGCCAGGGGCGCCCCTGCTTGTGCGTGATATCGGCACTCAGGCGCATCCAGCGGCTGCTCCCTCCGGCGGTCGTGATCCTGGCATCGAGGACAAAGCCCTTGCCGGTGCGGACCATCGTGGCGCGAAGGCGCTCCATCTCGGTGCGGGAATCGTTCGTGTAGAGTTCGACCGTAGATGGGCGGTGCAGGGTCGAGCCACGCGGCAGGCCGAAGAGATCGTAGACACCGGCTGTCCAGCTGAGTTGTTGGGTGGCGAGTTCGCATTCCCAGGCGCCGATACCGGCCAATAATGTGGCCTGATCGTAGAGGCGTCGGGCTTCGGCGTCTTGCAGCGACATGGGTTTCAGGTCTCGGCTTACGCGCCAAGCAACCAGCTTTGCGCGTTCGGCTGCGATACAATCGACGCTAGGCGATGATGATTAACGGGGTCTTGCAGCTGCGGGGATTCGCTTTTGCGCTATTCCCGCCGCAGAGCTTCGATCGGGTCGAGGCGCGCCGCCTGCCGCGCCGGATAGAAACCGAAGAAGACGCCGATCATCCCGGAGACGCCGACCGCGATCAGGATCGTCTCGATCGAGATGACCGAGGGCCAATTGGCGATGCGGGCGATGGTGAGAGCCGCACCGACGCCAAGTGCGATGCCGACGGCGCCGCCGATGGTCGCGAGCGTCGTGGCCTCGATCAGGAACTGGGCGAGCACGTCGCGCTGACGCGCACCCACGGCAAGCCGCAAGCCGATCTCGCGGGTCCTCTCGGTCACCGAGACCAGCATGATGTTCATGATGCCGATGCCGCCCACCAGCAGCGAAACGGCGGCGACGGCGGCGAGCAGCCAGGAGAGGGTGGTGGCGGCGGCCGTCGCGGTATTGGCGATCTCGGTCAGGTTGCGGACGATGAAATCGTCGTCCTGATCTTCGGGAAGCCTGTGGCGCTGGCGTAGCAGAGCAGTCGTGTCCGCGATGCCGGGAGCGATTGCGTCTTCGCTGGCAAATTTCACCATGATGGTCTGGACTGAACGATCGCGGGCATAGTTGCGGCCGATGATCCGGCGCCGACCGGTGTCCAGCGGCACAAAGATGACGTCGTCCTGATCCTGTCCGAGGGCCGACTGGCCCTTGGGCGCCATCACGCCGATGACCTTGAACGGCACATTGCGGATGCGGAACATCTGGTCGAGTGGATCCTGCTCGCCGAAGAGGTTCTTGGCGACGGTCTGGCCGATGACGGCGACGATCTCACCGCGCCGCAACTCCTCCGGCTCGAACAGCCGGCCCTCGGTCACGCTCCATTCGCGCGCGGTGAAGAAATCGAGATCGGTCGCCGTGATCTGTGTCGACCAGTTGGTGCCGGCGTAGACGGCCTGGGCACGCGTGACGATGACGGGCGCTGCAGCAGTAACGTTCTCGACCTCGGCAAGGACGGCGCGGGCATCCTCGTCTGTCAGAGTCGAAGAGGCCCCCGCGCCCAGGATCGGAAAGGATGTGCCCGTCACGGAAGCGAATGACGCGCCGCGCATGGCGCGCGACCTCGGCGTCGTGGGTGACGATGACGACGGTCACGCCTTCGTGGTTCAGGTCCTGGAACAGCGCCAGGATTTCAAGCGCGGTCCGGCTGTCGAGTGCGCCGGTCGGCTCGTCGGCGAGCAGAAGACGCGGTTCGTTCACCAGGGCGCGAGCGATGGCGACACGCTGCTGCTGGCCGCCGGACAGCTGCATCGGCCGGTGATGAGCACGCTCCGCCAGCCCGACGCGTCCAAGCGCGGCAAGTGCCTTCTCGCGGCGTATCTTGCGGTCGCGACCGGCATAGACCATGGGGAGTTCGACATTGGCACAGGCGTCGACCCGAGGCAGCAGGTTGAACTGCTGGAAGACGAAGCCGAGCTTGCGGTTGCGCAGCTCGGCCAGACCATCGCTCGACAAGGTTTCGACTGCGACCCCATCGAGCCGGTAATGGCCGCCGGTCGGCCGGTCCAGGCAGCCGATCAGGTTCATGAACGTGGATTTTCCCGAGCCGGAGGGGCCCATCACTGCGACCAGATCGCCGGCCTCGATCTCAAGCGACACCCGGTCGAGCGCGATCACGCTGCCGGAATCGAGGCTATAGATCCGGCTGAGTTCATGCACTTCGATCAGGGCCATGAGGCTGCCTTCAGAACAGACGCGGTCCGCGTACCGGTGGGCGGCCGGCGGGTTCAGCTGCGGCAGCGCTGCGCGGGCCGCCGCCGACGAGGACCTGCATGCCTTCCTTGAGGTCGCTGGAGACGATCTCGGTATAGGCGCCGTCGGTCGGGCCGAGCATAAGTTGGATCACCTTGGGCTGGCCCTCGCCATCGAGCACATAGACGCGTCCGGGAACTCCCCTTTGCGAGGAAGCGCGGCCTTCCTCCATCATGGCCTCGAACTTGGCGCGGCGTTCCGGATCGAGAGCGGCCGAGATCTTCGTGCGCATTTCGCTGCGAGCGGCGCGGAAGGCGGCGCGACGCTCGTCCTCGGAGAGGCCGGCCAACGCGGCACGACCGGGACCGCGGCGCTCCTCGAGGATGGCGGTGATCGCCTGCTTCTGTTCGGCAGTCGGCTGCAGCTCTGTTTCGAGGCGCTCGCGCAGCGCGGTGACGGCGCGGGCGCCACCGCGTCCGGCCTGCGGGCTTCCCGATGGGGATGCGGCGGCGCCTGCTGGTCCCGCCGCCTGACCGGGCGGGCGGAAGCGCAAGGCTGCATTGGGGACACGCAATGCGTTGCTGCGGTCTTCCGTAACCACCTGAATATTGGCCGTCATGCCCGGTAGCAGTGCCATGTCGCGGTTCTCGACGCGCACGACTCCGGTATAGGTGACGACGTTCTGGATGGTCTGCGCACCCAGTCGCACCATGTTGACGCGACCTTCGAAGGTGCGGTTCGGATAGGCGTTGACCGTGAAGGAGACGGGCTGGCCAGGCTGGAGGCGGCCCACATCGGCCTCGTCGATATTGGCGTAGATGTCGATCTCACGCAGATCCTGCGCGATCTGGAACAGGACGGGCGCGGAGAGCGAGGCGGCGACGGTCTGACCGAGGTCGACCTGGCGCTGCACCACGACGCCGTCGACCGGCGAACGGATATCGGTTCGCTCGAGATCGATCAGGATGTCCTTGAGCTTGGCCTCACGACTGGCGATCAGGGCCTCGCCGGACTGAAGCTGTCCCTCCGCCAGCAGGATGTCGGCGTCGAGCCCGTTGAGTTCGGCCTTGGCCGAGGAGATCTGCGCCTCGGTCGAGGCGAGCGTGGCGGTCTGGATCTCGACCTGGGTTCGGGCGTTGTCCAGGTTCTGCTGCGAGCCGGTGTTGCGGTTGAAAAGCTCGTTCTGCCGGTCGAACGTGCGTTTTGCATCGGCCAATTGGGCGGCGACGCGATCGCGCTGTGCTTCAAGGTCCTTGACGGTTGAATTGGCCTTGAGACGGCTCGACTTGGCGCGGTCGAGCTGGGCGCGCTTGACGATAAGGTCAGCCTTGCCTTGGGCGAGATCGGCGGCGGCGGCATAGCGCCGCGTCCGGATCTGGTCGCTGTTGAGCCGGGCTACCACCTGGCCGGCCTTCACCTGCGAATTGTAGTCCGCAAGGATCTCGACGATCTGGCCCGACAGCATCGAGCCGACCAGGACGGTGGTCATCGGGGTCAATGTGCCGGTGGCGCGAACGGCTGCGGTGATCTGGCCCCGATCAATCGATGCCGTACGATAGGCGACGTCACTGGCTGCTCCCCCCGTAGGGCGGATTGCCCAATAGCCTGCTGCTGCGGCGGTCAGACCAAGGCCGGCAGCGATCACCAGTTTGCGCAAGTCGTTGTCCCCGTCATCCGGCGCAGCCGGACACATTTCGCAAGGGGGGAACGATGCCAGAAAGCGAACACGCAGGCGAGTTAACTTACTGCAATGTTGGCGTATGCCCGCGCCCAGCTCCCGGGCTCACGCCATCCGCGCGCGCCGCGTCATCGCCACCAGGTCGCGCAGTGTCGTGATCGTCGATGCATCGGCGACACCGTCGACCTTTTCCTGCCGCCAATGGCGTTGAAAGGCTGCGACGACGGCTTCGAATTTCTCGTCGTAGATGCCGTCGACMGTGACGCCATAGCCGAGCATGGCAAACATCGCCTGCAGCGCCTCGACCGGCTGGCCGCTCTCGCCCCGCGCAAAGAAGCGACCGCTACGGATCGGGGCTGGCTCGGACCAGATGCCGACGCCGCCCTCCGCGAATTGCCGCCATGGGAATTTCTCACCGGGGTCGATCTTCCGGCCCGGTGCGATGTCGGAATGGGCAAGGACGCGCTCGGGTGGAATGCTCCAGCGCTCGCAGATGTCGCGGCTCAGATTGAGTGTGGCAATCACCTGTTCCGACGTGAAATCGGGCATGCCGCCGGGATGGCCGGGATTGGCGATCTCGATGCCGATCGAACAGGAGTTGATATCGGTCTCGCCGGCCCAATGCGAAGCGCCGGCATGCCAGGCGCGGCGGCCTTCGGGGACGAGCTGCAGCACGTGGCCGTTCTCGAAGACAAAATAATGCGAGGAAACCTGCGAGACCGGGTTGCAGAGCCATTGCAGCGCTGCGCCTGCGTCGCTCATGCCGGTGTAGTGCAGGATCAGCATGTCGGGGCGTCGGAGGGCACCGAGCGCGTCCTTGCGCTCGCCGTGGTTCGGCGAGGGAAAGATCTTCGCGGCAAAGCGGCTGTCAGGAGTGGCGGCGAGGCTCATGCGGGCTCCGGAAGTCTGGCGGTGCCGAGGCCTCGCTCCGTCTCGATCAGATCCCAGGCAGCATTGATGGCAGCGAGGCGGCGCGTGGCGATTGCGATCGCTTCCTCGGGCAGCCCGCGTGCGATCTCGCGGTCGGGGTGGTTTTCGGCGACGAGGCGGCGGTAATGCTGTTTCAGCTGGGCATCGCTCATCTCCCGGCTGGCGCCGAGCACGAGGTAAGGATCGTCCGGCCGACGCATGTGGCGCGCTTCGATGCGGGCAAAGCCGGCGGCGTTGATCGAGAAGATCTCGGCCACATGGCGCAGATAGGCATGCTCGGCCTCGTGGATCGCGCCATCGGCCGCCGCAATCAGGAAGAGCCCGTCGAGCACGTCTTCCAGCAGCGCCGGCTCATCCTTGAAGCTCTCGGCGATCTGCGTAGCGTAGGCCTCGAAGCCGGCGCTTGTCTGCTTGGCGAGATCGAACAGGCTCTCGATCCGTGCCTCCTGCTCAGGAGGCACGGTCACGATGCGCCGGAAGGCCGCGATCTCGTCGCGGGTGACGACACCGTCGGAGCGGGCCATCTTCGCGGAGAGGGCAACCAGTCCGGTCGTGAAAATCAGCTCGCGCGGCGCGGGGCCGAAGGGCGCTCCCTCGCGATCGACCAGGACGTGGCCGGCAAGCGCACCAACCAGCGCGCCGAGCGGGCCGCCCAGCGCCAGTCCAAGACCGCCGCCACCGAGCGCGCCCCAAAAAGACGAAACCATCGTTCAGGCAACTCCCGATTCAGCCCCGCGCGCAGTTTGCCCGGTCCAGCCGGGGCATCCAAGCCCGGTCCGACGAAAACCACCGCGATGCGCCAGATGAGGCGACCCGGGGCATGGCGGTTGTCGCGCAGACGGGTGCGCCAGCACACGCTCGGGGGCTCTTCCGGCGCGCGCGCGATCCTCCGGGGGGTGAAAAATGAGGATAAATACGGCTTCCGGCCCGGAATACGTCAGCAATGGGGCAATGGTTTGATTCGGCTCGCCCCGGTTGCGAACGCTTTGGCAGCGTGTTCGCGGCATCGGATAATACACGGAGTATACCTCTATCGTAGTAAAGGCATTAATAAAAACCGGGGGCGAGTATAGCTTAGATTCGCGCTGCCTGGCGTCAGATTATCAACACATTCTCAGATCAGTTCGGTCTCCCCATCAAACGCCTTTCTGATGGATGGGGTCCACAAAAGATGAAATATACCTCCAGCGGTGCAGCTGCCGCGCTCGTGATTTGCCTCGCCTCTTTGCAGTCTGCCAAGGCTGCTACGAATAGCGAGAGCGATGCTCTCGCCTTCATCGTCCGGGACGCGGAAATCAAGCGTGAGGCGTCTGCACAGGAGGCCGGTTCGGCGACGTCTAAGACCACGCCCCCCGCGGCGGAACGCGGAAACCGCGCCAAGGCGGGCACCCACCGTCGTGCGGCACTGACTGCTCCGGCTGGAGCCGGTGGGCTCCAAGCGATCGTTGCACGCCATGCTGCCGCCAATGGCGTTCCGTTTGCGCTGGCCGACGCGGTCGTGCGCATCGAGAGCCGCTACAACCCCCGCGCCTCGAATGCCGGCAATCTGGGGCTGATGCAGATCCGCCACCAGACGGCGCGCGGCATGGGCTATACCGGCAGCGCCAGCGGTCTGCTCGATGCCGAGACCAATGCCCGCTACGCGGTGAAATATCTGGCGGAAGCCTACCGCCTGGCTGGTGGCGATACCTGCCGCACGGTGATGAAATACCAGAGCGGGCACATGGCCCAGCGCATGAGCGGGGCCAACCGCACCTATTGCGCCAAGGTCCGCACGATCAGCGCACAGAATTGACGGGCAATGGCCCCCGCCTCGCTTGACGCGGGCCGGGGGAGGGCGCACTAGCGCCGCTGCCAGTCGGCCGGACGGCCGCTCCCGTTCGCGGGGGAGGAAAGTCCGGGCTCCACGGAAATACGGTGCCGGATAACGTCCGGCGGGGGCGACCCCAGGGAAAGCGCCACAGAGATCGAACCGCCTCGCGCCTCGGCGCGCGGTAAGGGTGAAAAGGTGCGGTAAGAGCGCACCGCGGACCCGGCAACGGGGACGGCATGGCAAGCCCCACCGGGAGCAAAACCGAATAGGGACGATGCTTCTCCCGCAAGGGGGAGGGGGCCGGTTTCCAGGCCTGGTCGTCCGGGTTGGTTGCTCGAGGCGCGCAGTAATGTGCGTCCCAGAGGAATGGCCGTCACGTCGGTGCAGCAATGCGCCGGCCATCCAGAACCCGGCTTACAGGCCGGCTGGCACCTTCAGCCCCGCGGGCCGTCTGAAGCACGGCATTGTGGATGGTATCGCCGACAAGCATGAGTTGCTCGGGGCCTGAGCTGATCCGGAGCAGGCTGTGACCAGGCGTATGGCCCGGCACAAGCTCGAGGCTGAGGCCGGGCGCGACCTCGCCGGGCTTCACCTTGCGGGTGCGGCTCGCATAGGGGGTGAGCGCATTGCGGGCCGAGGCGAAGAAGGGCCTGGCTTCGGCCGGCGCCTGGGCGAGCACGCCCTCATCATGCCAGAAGGCATGTTCGGTCTCGTTGATGATCACTTCGGCATTGGGGAAGCGTGCGGTCTTCTCTGCCGTCAGCAGGCCCTCGGCATGATCCGGATGGGCATGGGTGAGGATCACCGCATCGACCTGCGCCGGATCGATGCCAGCCGCGCGCAGATTGCCTTCGGCGCGTCCCATCGTCGGGCCGAAGGCCGTGTTGAAGCCGGTTCCGGTGTCGACGAGATAGGTCCGCTCGCGGGTGTTGACGACGAAGGCGTTGACCGAGGTCGGCAGGCTCTCGCCCAGACCCGCATTGGCCAGGATCTGTATGACCTGGGTGGGATCCGCGCCGAGGAAGGCCTGGGCATTCAACGGAATATAGCCGTCGAGAATGGCCGTGACTTCGATATCGCCGACCTTGCGGCGATAGATGCCTGCGACCTGCGCCGCCGTTTGCGGTGCGCGGGCAAAAGCGGGGAGTGCGGGCAGCATGCTGGTTGCAGCCGCGCCGGCGATAAAGTTGCGGCGGTTGAACATGGTCTGTTCCAGAGGCGAGAGGGATCGAGGGCTTCCGGAAACGATGCCTGCGCCCGTCTTGCGCCGGGCTTGATCGTCTCGTGGTCGGGGCGGTGCCCGACCACGGGAGTTCAGATGGGCAGCGCGACCTCAGGCCGCAACCTGGAGATCGACGTCGATATTTCCGCGTGTCGCGTGGGAATACGGGCAGACGATATGGGCCTTCTTGACGAGGTCCTCGACCACGGCCTTGTCGACGCCCGGGACCGAGATGGTCAGTTTCACGGCGATGCCGAAGCCGGTGCCGTCGTCGCGCGGGCCGATGCCGACATCGGCGCTGACGCGCGCCTCCGGTGGAATCTTCACCTGCTCCTTGCCGGCGACGAATTTCAGCGCACCCAGGAAGCAAGCGGAATAGCCCATTGAGAAGAGCTGCTCGGGATTGGTGCCGTCGCCGCCGCCGCCGCCCAGCTCCTTTGGCGTGTTCAGCACCAGCTTGACGTTGCCCGTGTCGGTGGCGGCCTGGCCTTCGCGTCCGCCGGTGGCGGAGCCATGAGCGGTGTAGAGGATCTTCATGGTCGAACTCCTTGGCTTCGGGGGACTTGGGGTTTCGGTGAACTTGCGTGCCGATTTAGATTGTGCACAATTGAATTGTCAACAAGATGATAAGCGCATCACGGATCGGTGATCGGGCTGCGCGAAGCCCGGAGTTTGAAGGGCCCGTTGCTCCATGCCAAACGAAGAGATGATGACGCCGAAGGTTCCCGCCACGCCGCTTCCGAAGGCGGAGGAACAGCTCTGTTTCGCGATCTATTCCGCGGGGCATGCCTTCACCCGCCTCTATCGTGCGGTACTCGCCGAACTCGGTCTGACCTACCCGCAATATCTCGTCATGCTTGTCCTATGGGATCATGACGGCGGGACGGTGAAGGAGATCGGGGAGCGATTGATGCTCGATTCCGGCACGCTGACGCCGCTGCTCAAGCGACTGGAGGTCGCTGGTCTGGTCCGTCGGGAGCGCARCCGCGAGGATGAGCGGCAGGTCCGGCTGAACCTGACCGAAGCAGGGCGGGCGCTCAGCGAGAAGGCTCGGCTCGTGCCTGAAAGGATGGCCTGCGCGATCGGTGGCTCGGCGGAGCGGGTCGCTGCGCTGACCGAAGATCTGCACGCGCTGCGCCAGGCGCTGCTCAAGGCTGCCGGCGGACCCGCGTAAAGCCGGTCCGCCATTTTTCATCGAGGTCGCCCGGTCGAGATGCCGCAGGCGGGCGCTTGTGCGTGCCGGATTTCCGAGAAAACGCCCGCGCTTACGGATGCTTAACCTTAACAGGCTGTGATGCGAACCAGGGCCGGCGTCACTGCGTCGGCGAATGCGATTCCATTGACGCCCATATTTGCCCATGCTATCCCAAATCATCCCGTCGAAGCCGGCAGGCAGAACGCAGAACAAGGTCCGTGTGCCGCGCGGATCTTGCGTCTCGATCCTGCTGTGCCTGCTTCGATGGGAGGCCTCGAACCCGCCGCCGAGGCGCTGCTACGCGCCGGTGGGGAGCGAGCCGGGAGGCGGCATTGACGGACCGCTTCGTCTCGAATTTCACCAATCGGCTGGATGCCAAGGGGCGCGTTTCGATCCCTGCGAGCTTTCGCGCCGTCCTGGCGAAGGACGGCTACGAAGGGCTCTACGTCCATCCCTCGCTCGATCTGGAAGCGCTCGATGCCGGCGGACACGCGCTGCGAGCGACGATCGACGACATTCTCTCTCGCTTTTCCCCCTTCTCGGACGAGTGGGAATCTCTCTCGACAGCGCTGAACGGCACCTCGGAGGTGCTGAAGGTCGATCCGGAAGGGCGTATCATGCTCAGCGAGACCCTGAGGGCGCATGCCGGCATCGCCGATGCGGTGACCTTCGTGGGCCACGGCCACAAGTTTCAGCTCTGGGAGCCGGCTCGCTTCCAGGCGCATCTGGAGGCGGCGCGCAGCCGCTTGCGCGACGTCAAGCGCACGCTGGGTTCGCACATGACCATGACACCGGGAGCGACAGGGGTATGACGGGGCACGGCAGCCGGGATCACGGGGCCGCTGGT
The DNA here is from genome assembly GCF_056399325.1 of Allobosea sp. 01N443. Classification (NCBI taxonomy): domain Bacteria; kingdom Pseudomonadati; phylum Pseudomonadota; class Alphaproteobacteria; order Hyphomicrobiales; family Alloboseaceae; genus Allobosea; species Allobosea sp. 01N443. The sequence continues at coordinate 8,597 of NZ_JBFTRC010000183.1, read as the reverse complement.
GGGTCGACCCGACATGTTCCGGTCCTCATGGCGGAAGCCCTCGACGCGCTCGCGATCAGGCCGGGCGGACGCTATCTCGACGGCACCTTCGGGGCCGGCGGTTATTCTCGCGAGCTGCTGGCGCGAGAGCCGAATGTGACCCTGCTCGCGCTTGACCGCGACCCGACGGCAATCACCGGTGGGGCAGGGCTGGTTGCCGAAGCGAACGGGCGGCTGACCTTGTCGCAGGCCTGCTTTGGAGATCTCGCCAAGGAAGCGCGGCTGTTCAAGATGATCCCGCTGGACGGCGTCGTGCTCGATATCGGCGTCTCCTCGATGCAGATCGACGAGGCGGAGCGCGGTTTCTCCTTTCGCTTCGATGGCCCGCTCGACATGCGCATGGGCCGGGATGGGCAGAGCGCCGCCGACCTCGTCAATGAGGCGGAGGAGGGACTGCTCGCCAATATTTTCTATCACTACGGCGAGGAGCGTCGTTCGCGAGGCGTCGCACGCGCGATCGTCGAGGCTCGGCGCAAGGCACCGCTGACGACGACGAAGCAACTGGCTGAACTCGTGGCCAGCATCGTCTGGGCTGAGCCCGGCGGTGCGCATCCGGCGACCCGCGTATTCCAGGCCTTGCGCATCGCGGTCAATGACGAGCTCGGCGAATTGGTGCGGGCCCTGCACGCTGCCGAAGAGGCGCTGGGCGAGGGCGGACGCCTGGCTGTCGTGACCTTTCATTCGCTCGAGGACCGCATCGTCAAGCAGTTCCTGGCGACCCGCTCTGGGCGTGCACCGGCGGCTTCGCGCCATGCGCCGGCCACGACAGCGCCTGTCGCGACCTTCTCGCTGGTGACCAGGGGAGCCGTCGCGCCTTCCGAGGAGGAGATGCGGAGTAATCCGCGGGCTCGTTCCGCCAAGTTGCGTGCAGCGCAGCGCACTGCCGCTCCGGCTCGCGCGCCGGAGCCCGAGCTCACTGCGCTTGCAGGCGTGCCGTCACCGCAGCCTCGCCGGAGATCCTAGGGATGATCAAGCTCCTGCATGTGGTTGCGATCTGCGCTCTGGTCTCCTCGGCGCTCTATGCCTACACGATCAAATACGAGACGACGCTCGAATCCGAGCAGTTGCAAAAGCTCAAGGCCAAGGCGCAGCGCGAGCGCGATGCGATCGCCGTGCTCAAGGCGGAATGGCAGTTCCTGAACCGGCCCGATCGGTTGCAGACACTGAGCGAGCGCCATCTCGACCTCCAGCCATTCTCGGTGACGCAGGTCGTGCGCGCCTCGGATATCCCGAACCGCGGTCCGAAGGTGGATTCCATCGGCCGCAAGCTTGAGGATCTCGGCCTCGGTCTGCCGACCGAAACACCGAGGGATCGCAAGACGAGTGGCGTCACCACGCCGGGAGCCCGCCCATGACCGAGCCGAAGCTCTCTGYGACCGACCACCAGCGTCCGGACGATATCGAGGAGGGGCAGCCGGTGCCGCGCGGGCGGCTGCATTTCCTGCGCGACGTCTTCCGGATGAGCGGCGAGAAGAGCCAGCCGCGCGTCGGTCTCGTGATCCTGGGCTTCTCCGCCCTGTTCCTGGCCATTACCGGCCGTCTGGTGATGCTCGCCACCTTGCCGAACGAGCAGGTCGGACTGCGCCGCGCGACCTCCAACGCGATCTCGGCCGCACGGCCCGATATCGTCGACCGCAACGGAACCGTTCTCGCGACTGACATCAGGACCGTCTCGGTCTTCGCCGAGCCGCGCAAGATCCTCGACAAGGACGAGGCAACCGAGCTGCTGACTGCCGTCCTGCCTGATCTCGATGCAAAGGATCTGCGCGACCGGCTCGGCACCAAGCGCGGCTTCATCTGGGTCAAGCGCGAGATCACGCCGCGCCAGCAAGCCGAGGTTCATCGCCTCGGCATTCCCGGCGTCGGCTTCGTGCCCGAGAACAAGCGCGTCTACCCGAATGGGCCGGCGGCGGCGCATGTGCTCGGCTTTGCCAATGTCGACAATGTCGGCATTGCGGGAATGGAGAAATATATCGACTCGCAGGGGCTGCAGGATCTGAACGGCGCCGGTCTCGCAACCCAGGCGTCGGACCTCAAGCCCGTGGCCCTGTCGATCGACCTGCGCGTGCAGCACCTGCTGCGCGACGAGTTGGTCAAGGGCATGGAGAAGTACCGGGCCATTGCGGCGGCCGGTGCGATCATGGATGTGACGACAGGCGAGATGATCGCCTCGGTGTCCCTGCCCGACTATGACCCGAGCAACCCGGTCGATGCGCAGGAGAAGGACCGTATCAACCGGATCAATGTCGGCGTCTACGAAATGGGCTCGACCTTCAAGGCGCTGACGGTTGCGATGGCGCTGGACTCCGGCAAGGMAAACATCAACTCCACCTATTCGACTGCAGGCGGCATGATGCGCTTCGGCCGCCATGTCATTCGCGAGTACCATGGCACGGGCCGGACACTGACCGTGCCGGAAGTGTTCGTGCATTCGTCGAATATGGGCTCGGTCAAGATGGCGCTGTCCGTCGGCGTGGAAGGCCACAAGGCCTTCCTGCGCAAGATGGCCCAGCTCGATCGCATGCGGACCGAGTTGCCCGAGAGCGCCGAGCCGCTCATCMCGCCGCGCTGGGGCGAGCTCAACACCGCGACCATCGCCTTCGGTCACGGCCTCGCGGTTGCGCCGATCCAGGCCCTGGCTGCTGTCGGGGCGCTGGTCAATGGCGGCAACCTGATCACTCCGACGTTCATCAAGCGCTCGGAGGAGGACGCCAAGCGCCTCGGGGTTCGCGTCATCAAGCCGGAAACCTCGGAGGCGATGCGCTACATCATGCGCATCAATGGCGAGCGTGGCTCAGCCCGCAAGGCGGACGTCCCGGGCTATTTCGTCGGCGGCAAGACCGGCACGGCCGAAAAGGTCATCGGTGGGCGCTACGCCAAGAACCGCAACTTCACGACCTTCATGGCGATCGTGCCGGCAGACAAGCCGCGCTATCTCTTCCTCTCGATCTATGACGAGCCCAAGGGCTATGCCGAGAGCGGGGGCTATTCGACCGCCGCCTGGAATGCCGGTATCACGACCGGCAAGGTCATCGAACGCGCCGCGCCGATCCTCGGCTTGCCGCCGCGTTTCGAACCGCCGGTCGCCCCGTTCCCGCTGATGGCGAAGCTCGGCGCCTGGGGAACGCGCTGAAGCAACGAAACTGACAGGCGAGATCATGGGCAGCAGCGAATTCAGTCTCGGTGAACTTTTCCCCGGGGCATTCGCCGAAGGTGCGTCCCGCCGTGTCGGCGGGGTCGCGATGGACAGCCGCAAGGTCAAGCCGGGGGACGTCTTCGTCGCCTATGCCGGCGCCAGGACAGACGGCGCACGCTTCGTTGCAGATGCCGTTGCGCGCGGTGCTGCCGCCATCGTCACGGATCATGCGCGTCCAGCAGAGCTCGACCCCTCGGTGGCCTTCGCGCGTGTCGACGACCCGCGCCGGGCTCTGGCGCTTGCGGCTGCGCGGGTGCATCCGCGCCAGCCCGGTACGATCGTGGCGGTAACCGGGACCAGCGGCAAATCCTCGGTTGCCGACWTCACCCGACAGATCTTCTCGGCATTGGGCCATGAAGCAGCCAGCCTCGGCACGATCGGCGTCGTGACGTCGCGGGGCGCTGATTACGGCTCTCTGACCACGCCGGACCCGATTTCGCTGCACGCCTCGCTCGACAAGCTCGCAGGGGAAGGCATCAGTCATCTCGCGATGGAAGCGTCCTCTCACGGGCTCGACCAGCGCCGCCTGGACGGAGTGAGATTGAAGGCTGGCGCCTTCCTCAATCTCGGGCACGACCATCTCGATTATCATCCGAGCGTGGCGGACTATCTCGCAGCCAAGCTCAGGCTCTGGGAGCTTCTGCCCGAGGGAGCGCCGGTCGTGATCAACCGCGACGAGCCTTACGCCGGCGAGGCAGCCCAGGCCGCGCTCGCCAAGGGGCATCCGATCATCGGCATCGGCAAGGCGGGTGAAACGCTGACCCTGCTCGGCGCAGCGCGCGAAGGCTTTTTGCAACGGCTCAGGATTCGGGTGAAGCAGCGCGAGCTCGAGGTCGTGCTGCCCCTGGTCGGCGACTTCATGGCCGGCAATGCGCTGGTCGCCGCAGGCCTGGCCATCGCAACGGGGGAAAACGAAGACGCTTCACTCCAGGCGATCGCGGGGCTGCGTGGCGTGGCCGGACGGCTCGAGCGTGTCGGAGAGATCAATGGTGGTCTCGTCGTCGTCGATTACGCCCATAAGCCGGATGCGCTGGCGGCGGTGCTCGCGACCTTGCGGCCCTATGCGCCCGGCCGGCTGATCTGCGTTTTCGGCTGCGGCGGCGATCGTGATCGCGGCAAGCGTCCGATCATGGGTCGTATCGCGGCCGAGTGCTCCGATATCGCGATCGTCACCGACGACAACCCACGCAGCGAGAGCCCCGCTGCAATCCGCGCCGAGATCCTCGCGGCTGCTCCGGGGCTGCGCGAGATCGGCGACAGGGCCGAGGCCATTCGCACCGCCGTCGGCCTGATCGCTCCCGGGGATCTCCTCGTGGTGGCGGGAAAAGGCCATGAAACCGGCCAGATCATAGGCGATCGGACCCTGCCTTTTTCCGATCACGACGTGGTGCGGACGGCCATCGCGGAGATCGAAGCATGAGCGGCATGCCTTTGTGGTCGGGAGAGCGCCTGATCGGCGCCATGGGAGCCAGGCTGCGCGGCGAGATGCCGGCCGCTGTGACCGGCGCTTCGATCGATACCCGGACGCTGCAGCCCGGCGACGTCTTCTTCGCGATCAAGGGCGGGGAACGCGACGGACATGRGTTCGTCGAGGCCGCCCTGGCAAAGGGGGCGGCGCTTGCCGTCATCGATGAAGCCCATGCCGCGAGCTTTATCGGGGCAGGGCCCTGCGCCGTTGTCTCCGACGTGCTGCACGCGATGGAATTGGCCGGCATGGCTCGCCGGGCCGAACTCACGGCCGCGGTCATCGCGGTGACCGGCTCGGTCGGCAAGACCGGCACCAAGGAGGCGTTGCGACTTGTCCTGTCCCGTCAGGGCGAGACCCATGCTCCGGTCGCCTCCTACAACAATCACTGGGGTGTGCCGCTGACGCTGACCCGCACGCCGGCTTCCGTGCGCTATGGCGTCTATGAGATCGGCATGAGCAATCCGGGCGAGATCCTGCCACTCGCCAGTATGGTTTCGCCGGACGTCGCGATCGTCACGACGGTCCAGCCCGTCCATCTCGCCGCCTTCGAGTCGGTCGAGGGGATTGCGGAGGAGAAGGCTGCGATCTTCACAGGGCTGAAGCCGGGCGGCACTGCTATCGTCAATGCCGACATCGCTCAGGCCGCGCTGCTGAGGCGCCTGGCCGAAGAGAGCCCTGCCGGGCGGATCATCAGCTTCGGCGAGAGTGCCGATGCCGATGTCAGGCTCCTGTCCTGCTCGCTCAAGCCGGATGTCTCGACGGTGGATGCAGTGGTGCTCGGCAAGCCTGTGACCTACCGGCTCGGCAGCCCGGGCAAGCATATCGTGCTGAATTCGCTCGCGGTTCTCGCTGCGGTCGAGGCTGTCGGCGCTGATCTGGCACTGGCGGTGCTCGCACTCGGCGACCTTACGCCGCCTGCCGGTCGTGGCGCACGCCAGATGCTGAGCACGCCATCGGGCCCGTTCACGCTGATCGACGAGAGCTATAACGGCAACCCGGCTTCGGTCCGGGCCGCAATCGAGAACCTGGGTCGCATTCCCGTGACGGGACGAGGCCGCCGCGTCGCGGTGCTGGGCGACATGCGGGAACTCGGCCCGAGCGCTCCGGAGCTGCACGCGGGGCTCGCGGACCCCATCACCGGAAACGCGATCGACCGGGTTTTTGCCTGTGGGCCGCTGATGCGCGGACTTTACGACATCTTGCCATCGGGCATGCGCGGTGCTTATGCGGCGCAGTCGAGCGAGCTTGCGCCGCTTGTCCTGGACGCCATCCGGGCCGGGGACGTCGTCACCGTCAAGGGGTCGCTCGGCTCCCATATGGGCTTGGTCGTCAAGGCCATCGCCGCCCGGTTTCCTGCCGTGCCTGCCGACGACTGAGACAAGAGGAACATAGCCGATGCTCGTCTGGCTTGCCGACTTCGCCGGGGCCTTCCCGATTCTGAACGTGTTCCGCTACATCACGTTCCGCGCCGGTGGCGCCACCGCGACGGCGCTGCTTTTCGTCTTTTTCTTCGGGCCTGCTGCGATTTCCTGGCTGCGGATCAAGCAGGGCAAGGGCCAGCCGATCCGGACCGACGGTCCGGAGACGCATCTTGCCAAGCGCGGGACGCCGACCATGGGCGGCCTGATGATCCTGTCGGGACTGTTCGCCGCGGTCCTGCTCTGGGGCAATCTGCGCAACTCCTATGTCTGGATCGTGCTTGCGGTGACCGCTGCCTATGGCGCCATCGGCTTCTATGACGACTATCTCAAGGTCACGAAGCAGTCCCATAAGGGCTTCTCCGGCAAGGCGCGGCTTTCGATCGAGGTCGTGATCGCACTCATCGCCTGCTACTTCATCATGCGGCTTGGCCCGCCGGCGATTTCATCCGGCTTCGCGATGCCGTTCCTTAAGGAACTGGTCATTCCGCTCGGCCTGCTCTTCCCCTTCGTGACCGCCTTCGTCGTGGTCGGAGCCGGCAATGCGGTGAATCTCACCGACGGCCTCGACGGGCTCGCGATCGTGCCCGTGATGATCGCCGCCGCGACATTCGGCTTCATCTCCTATCTCGCCGGCAACGCGATCTTCGCCAATTACCTGCAGATCCACCATGTGCCGGGCGCCGGCGAACTTGCCGTGATCTGCGGCGCCGTGATCGGCGCCGGCTTGGGCTTCCTCTGGTTCAACGCGCCGCCGGCCCAGATCTTCATGGGGGATACCGGCTCGCTCGGCCTCGGCGGCCTGCTTGGCGTGATCGCGGTTGCGACCAAGCATGAGATCGTGCTGGCGATCGTCGGCGGCCTCTTCGTGGTCGAGGCGCTCTCGGTCAYCATCCAGGTCTTCGTCTTCAAGCGCACGGGCAAGCGGGTCTTCCTGATGGCGCCGATCCATCACCATTTCGAGAAACTGGGCTGGACCGAGCCGCAGGTCGTGATCCGCTTCTGGATCATTTCCGTCGTGTTGGCTCTGGTCGGTCTCGCCACGCTGAAGCTGCGCTGATCATGACGCCGGTGACCGTATTTGCTGGCCGCAAGGTCGCGTTGTTCGGCCTTGGCGGCTCGGGGCTGGCGACGGCGCGCGCCTTGATCGCGGGCGGTGCCGAGGTCGCGGCCTGGGACGACAAGACCGAAAGCCGTGACAAGGCGGCGGGCGAGGGCATCGGCATCGTCGATCTCGCAACGGCCGACTGGGCGGATTTCGCGAGCTTCATCCTCTCGCCGGGCGTGCCTCTGACCCATCCGCAGCCGCATTGGACGGTCGGAAAGGCGCAAGGCGCCGGCGTCGAGATCATCGGCGATATCGAACTCTTCTTCCGTGAGCGGGCGACGATCGCCCCCGATGCGCCTGTGATCTGCATCACCGGCACCAACGGCAAGTCGACCACGACCGCACTGATCAGCCATGTGCTGCACCAGGCCGGCCGGGACGTGCAGATGGGCGGCAATATCGGCACTGCGGTTCTCGCCCTCGAGCCGCCCGCCGCGCGGCGTGTCCATGTCATCGAGTGCTCGACCTTCCAGATCGACCTGACTCCGTCGCTGGCGCCAAGCGTTGGAATCCAGATGAACCTGACGCCGGACCATCTCGACCGGCATGGCACGCTGGAGGCCTACGCCGCGATCAAGGAACGCATGGTCGAAGCCGCCGACATTGCCATCGTCGGCGTCGATGACGAGGCCTCCAAGCAGATGGCGCGCCGGCGCGCCGCTTCCGGGCGCCCGCTGGTCAAGATCAGCGGAGAGCAGCCGCTCGACGAGGGCGTCTTCGCCGGCGTCACCGCCAATGCCGGCAAGCTCGATACCCGCATCGTCGAAGTCCGCGACGGCAAGCCGCGCGTGGTCGCCAATCTCGCCGGCATCGGCTCGTTGCGAGGCTCGCACAATGCGCAGAACGCGGCGGCTGCCTTTGCCGCCTGCGTGGCGGTCGGCCTCTCCGCCGAGGAGGTCGCTGCCGGCTTCAAGACCTATCCCGGGCTCGCACACCGCATGGAGGAGATCGGCCGTGTCGGCCGCGTCGTCTTCATCAACGATTCCAAGGCGACCAATGCGGATTCCACCGAGAAGGCGCTGACCTCGTTCCGCGACATCTTCTGGATCCTCGGCGGCAAGGCCAAGGAGGGCGGTATCGAGAGCCTGAGGCGCTACTTCCCGAACATCGCGAGGGCCTATCTGATCGGCGCGGCAACGGATGCCTTCGCCGCGACCTTCGATGACGATGGCCGAGTGGGTTATCTCCGCAGCGGCACGCTCGATGATGCGGTCGGCTCGATGATGCGGTCGATCGACCACCACCAGCGACCGCTGAGACTGGGTGCTCTGGCTCCATCAACCAGACGGGCGAAATTCAGCCGCCCGTTTCAGCGAATCACATTGGCAACGATTGGTTAACGGCAACGATTGGTTAACCGATTGATTC
>NZ_JBFTRC010000182.1:0-12151 GCF_056399325.1 Allobosea sp. 01N443 | reverse complement strand
GGCCTGGGAGGATTATGGCGAGGTCATCCTCTGCGACAGCCTGGAGGAACTGGCCGAAGAATCCGACCGGATCGCCTCCGAGCATGTCCAGGTCATGACCGCGGACCCGCAATATTTCCAGGATCGCCTGAAGAATTACGGCTCGCTCTTCCTCGGCGTGCGCACCACCGTGTCCTATGGCGACAAGGTCATCGGCACGAACCATACGCTGCCGACCAAGAAGGCGGCGCGCTATACCGGCGGGCTCTGGGTCGGGAAATTCCTGAAGACCTGCACCTATCAGCGCATCGCGACCGACGAGGCCTCGGTCCTGATCGGCGAAGCCTGCTCGCGGCTCTGCATCATGGAAGGCTTCGTCGGCCATGCCGAACAGGCCAATATTCGCGTCCGCCGCTTCGGCGGGCGCAACATCCCMTACGGCGCCGCGGCCGAATAGCCCCGATGCTCTCCTTCATCATCAGGCGCATCGTCGCGACCATCCCGGTGATGGCCTTCGTCGCCCTCTTCGTCTTCTCGCTGCTCTATATCGCGCCGGGCGATCCCGCCGCCGTGATCGCCGGCGACCAGGCCTCGCCGGCCGAGGTCGAGCGCATCCGGCAGAGCCTCGGCCTCGACCGGCCCTATCTGATCCGCTTCGGCGAATGGGCTTGGCGCGTCGTGCAGGGCGATCTCGGCACCTCGATCTTCACGGCGCGGCCGGTCACGCTGCTGATCGCGCAGGGGCTACACGCCGCTCGCGGAGGGTGTCTGGCCCTGGCTGAGCAACCTGATCCTGCCGGCGCTTGCGCTCGGCTTCGTCTATATCGCGCTGATCGCCCGCATCACCCGGGCGACGATGCTCGAAGTGCTGCAGCAGGATTATATCCGCACCGCCCGCTCCAAGGGCGTCAGCCATCGCAATGTCCTGTTCCTGCACGCGCTGAAGAACGCCGCCGTGCCGGTGATCACRGTCATCGGCGTCGGCATCGCGCTCCTGATCGGCGGCGCGGTCGTCACCGAGAGCGTCTTTGCCATTCCCGGTCTCGGCCGGCTGACCGTCGATGCGATCCTGCAGCGCGACTATCCCGTCATCCAGGGCGTCATCCTGATGTTCAGCTTCGTCTATGTGCTGGTGAACCTGCTGATCGACCTCGCCTACACCATCGTCGACCCGAGGATACGCTATTGACCGCGCTCACCGGCACCGAGGCGGGCGGGGCCCGGCTCGTCGCGAGACCCTCGCGGCTGCAGCGTCTCCTGCGCTATCTCGGCCGGCACCCGTCCGTCGCGGTCGGCGGCGGGCTGCTGCTTGCCATGGTCGCGATCGCCGTGCTGGCGCCGCTGCTCTGGACGGTCGACCCGACCCAGATCTCGCCGGCGCGGCGGACCCGGATGCCCTCGGAGCAATTCTGGTTCGGCACCGACATGCTCGGGCGCGACGTCTATTCGCGCGTCGTCTATGGCGCCCGCGTCTCGCTCGTCGTCGGGTTTGCGGTCGCGGCGCTCGCCTCGCTGGCGGGCCTGGCGATCGGCGTCCTCGCCGGTTTCGTGCGCAAGGCCGATGGCGTCATCATGCGCGCCATCGACGGCATGATGTCGATCCCGCCGATCCTGCTCGCCATCGCCCTGATGGCGCTGACGCGCGGCTCGGTCGGCAATGTCGTCCTGGCGATCACGCTGGCGGAAATTCCCCGCGTTGCCAGACTCGTACGCGGCGTCGTTCTCTCGCTGCGCGAACAGCCCTATGTCGAGGCTGCCGTCGCCAGTGGCGCCAGGGCGCCGCGGATCATCATCCGGCACATCATCCCCAACACCATGGCGCCGATGCTGGTGCAAGCGACCTATATCTGCGCCAGCGCGATGATCATCGAGGCGATCCTGTCCTTCATCGGGGCCGGCATCCCGCCTGCGACGCCGTCCTGGGGCAACATCATGGCCGAAGGCCGGGCGCTCTGGCAGGTCAGGCCGCATATCGTGCTGTTTCCCGCGATCTTTCTCTCGATCACGGTCCTGGCGGTCAACCTGCTCGGCGACGGCCTGCGCGACTCGCTCGATCCGCGCATCGCCAAGAGCCTGTGAGGGGAACGCGAACCCAATGATCCGGACGGGGCCCCGGATCGGCTCCGGCCCTGACCGCAAGCATTGCCGGCAATCCAACAATAAAGGGGAAGGACATTCATGCGCGTTGCACTGGCCAGCTTTGAATTCGAGGGCAACACGCTCTCCCAGCAGATCAACGGGCGCGACAGCTTCGCCCGAAAGGTCCTTGTCGAAGGCGAGGCCGTACTGCCTGCGATCGAGGGACGCGACCTTGCCGTCACCGGCGCGCTCGAGGCGCTGCGCAAGGAGGGGCTGGAGATCGTTCCCGTGCTCGTCGCCCATGGCGGTTCCGGCGGCGTCGTCGAGGGCGCCTTCTACCGCGAGACCTTCGAGGCCATCGTCGCCGGCATCCTGAGAGAGCCGGTGGACGGCGTTTTCCTCGCCCTGCACGGGGCGATGATCTGCGAKGGCGAGACCGATCCCGAGGGCGCCCTGCTCGCGGCGCTGCGCGCGGCGCTCGGCCCCGGCATCAAGATTGCCGTGAGCCTCGACCTGCACGCCCATGTCACGCCGCGCATGGCCGGGAATGCCGATATCCTCGTCGGCTACGAAACCTATCCCCATGTCGATGCCCATGGCACCGGGCGGCGCGCGGCCGAACTGCTGGCGGGCGCGCTGCATGGCCGCATCCGGCCCGTGACCCGGCTCCGGCGCATCGACGCGCTCCTGCCCGTCGCCGGCGGCTCGACCCATGGCGATGCGCCGATGGCGGAGCTGCGCCAGCTGGCGCGCCGGATCGAGGCGGACGGGCGCGCGCTCGCTGCGAGCTATTTTCCGGTCCAGCCCTGGCTCGATATCGACGGTCTCGGGATCGCAGGCGTCGCCGTGACCGATGCCGACCCGGCAGCTGCCACCGCGGTGGCCGGCGAGATCGTGCAGGCGATGTGGGACCGTCGCCGCGCCTTCGAGATCCCCTGCCTGTCTCCCGACGAGGCCGTCGCTGAGGCCGTCGCCCGTCCCGAGCGGGTGCTGATCTCGGATGCGCCCGACTGCGTCGGCGGCGGCGCGCMCGGCGATGCGCCGGCCGTGCTGGCGGCCCTGCTGCGCGCCGGGCTCGATGTGGAGGCGGCCGTGCTGGTCGTCGATCCCGCTGCGGCGGCAAAGGCCTTCGCGCTCGGCGTCGGCCAGCCGATCCGCCCCGCGATCGGCTCCGCGCTCGACCCGCGCTTCCATCCGCCGGTTGCGGTCGAGGCGGTGGTCGAGAGCCTGCATGACGGCCATTTCACCTATTCCGCCGGCATCAGCGCCGGCACGCCCGGCCAGATGGGACCGACCGCGGTGCTCCGGGCCGGCCGGCTCCGCATCGTCGTGCCGACCCACGCGACCTACGAATATGCGGACGAGCAATACCGGGCCGCGGGCATCGACATAAGCGACTGCAAGATCGTGGTTTTCAAGAACCCGATGAATTTTCGCACCCTGCTCGATGCCGGGACCTCCTGGGTCATGGTCGGCGGCGCGGGCCCGACGAACCCCAACCTCGCCAGCATCGACTGGCACGTCAAGCAGCGCCCGTTCTGGCCCTGCGACGACCAGGCGCAACCCGTTTTCATGGAGATGAGCCGTGACTGACCCCCTGCTTTCCTGGCCGGCGCCGACGCGCAGCCGCAACCGCCCGCCGATCGAGCCGCGCTTCGCCGAAGGCACGGCCTGGATCGACGGCAGGATCGTGCCGGTGGCGGAAGCCACCCTGCCGCTGCTCGACTGGGGCTTTCTGCGCTCGGATGCCTGCCAGGAGACGATCTCGGCCTGGGACGGGCTGCTGTTTCGCCTCGACGACCATCTCGATCGGTTCTGGCGCTCGCTGGAGCGCCTGCGCATGACCTCGCCGCTCAGCCGCGAGGAGATCCACAGCGCGGTCCACGCCCTGATCGCGACCGCCGGCTTCGACAACGCCTATGTGCAGATCATCRTGACGCGCGGCCGGCCGCCGATCGGCAGCCGCGACATCCGGCTCTGCACCCAGCGTTTCCAGGCCTTCTGCATCCCCTATGTCTGGATCGCGACGCCCGAGGTGCAGCAGCGCGGCCTGCATCTCCATGTCGGCAGCCGGCATCGCGTGCCGGCGAACTCCGTCGACCCGATGGTCAAGCACTACCACTGGCTCGATTTCGAGCTCGGCCTGCTGGAGGCCTTCGACCACGGCGCCGAGACCGTCGTGCTGACCGACGGCCAGGGCCATGTCCTGGAGGGTCCGGGTTTCAATATCTTCATCCGCAGGGGCGAGACGCTGCTGACCCCGCGCAGCGGCATGCTCGACGGCATGACCCGACGCACCGTGATGGAGCTTTGCGCCGAGCTCGGCATCACGGTCGAGGCCACCGACGTGCCGGTCGCCGCGCTGCTCGAGGCCGACGAGATCTTCCTGACGACGACCGCCGGCGGCGTGCTTCCGGTCACCTCGGTCGGCACCAGGGCCATCCGCAACGGACCGGGCCCGTTCACCGCCCGGATCCACGCCGCCTACTGGCAACGCCGCGCCGATGGCTGGCTCGGTGAACCCGTCGACTACGTCGTCCCCGCCCCTTCTGCCTCGGAGTAGGACCTGCCATGTTCAACAGACGTCAGTTCATCGCCACGGCCGGCGCCGCCGCGCTTGCCCGCCCCGCCATCGCCCAGGGCACGGCGGCGCGCACGCTGAAATTCATCCCGGAAACCAACCTCGCGATCCTGGACCCGATCGTGACCACGGCGGCGGTCTCGACCACACATGGCTATTGCGTGTTCGACAATCTCTTTGCCGTCGACGACCAGTTGCGGCCGCAGCCGCAGATGGCGGCCGGCGCCACGGTCTCCGACGATGGCAGGACCTATGAGATCAAACTGCGCGACGGCCTGAAATTCCATGACGGCGAGCCGGTGCGGGCGCGCGACTGCGTTGCCAGCCTGAAGCGCTGGAGCATGCGCGACAGTTTTGGCCAGGCGCTCGGCGCGGTCGTCGACGACTGGCAATCGGTCGATGACAAGACGATCCGCGTGCGGCTGAAGCGGCCCTTCCCGCAATTCCTGCGCGCGCTCGGCAAGCCGCATTCCTCGGCCGCCTTCATCATGCCGGAGCGGATCGCCAGTTCCGACCCGATGGCGCCGGTCAAGGAGATGGTGGGATCGGGGCCGTTCCGCTTCGTCGCCAACGAGTTCGTGCCGGGCTCGCGCATGGTCTACGAGAAATTCGAGGGCTATGTGCCGCGCCAGGAGCCGGCCAACTGGACGTCGGGCGGCAAGCGCGTGAATTTCGACCGCGTCGAATGGCATGTCATCACCGACCCGGCGACGGCGGCCGGCGCCCTGCAGCGCGGCGAGGTCGATTGGTGGGAACGCCCCCTGCCCGACCTGATGTCGACGCTGACCTCGAACAAGGAGATCGCGACCAGCACGCTCGACCCTTACGGCCTGATCCTCGGGATGCGCTTCAACCATCAGCAGGCACCGTTCAACAATCCGGCACTGCGGCGGGCCATTCTCTCGGCCGTGACGCAGGATGACTACATGCAGACGGTGATGGCCGGCGATACCGGCAGCTTCCGCACCTGCCAGGCGATGTTCCCCTGCGGGTTGCCGGGGGTGAAGGAGCTCGGCGCCGAGATCATGAAGCAGCCGCCCGATCTGAAGGCGGCCAGGGCGGCGATCGCGGCCTCCGGCTACAAGGGCGAGAAGATCGTCATGCTTCACGCCGCCGATCATCCGCTCATCGCCCCGCTCGGCGACATCACGGCCGATCTGCTGAAGAAGCTCGGCCTGAATGTCGACGTGCAGACGATGGACTGGGGCACCGTCGTCCAGCGGCGCACCTCGAAGGAGCCAGTGGAGCGCGGCGGCTGGAGCATTTTCCACACGAACTGGCCCGGCTCCTCCGTCACCAACCCGGCGGAAAACCTCTATATCCGCGGGGCCGGCGCGTCCGGCTGGTTTGGCTGGCATGACAGCCCGGAGATGGAGACGCTGACGGCGCAATGGCTGGCCAGCACCGACGAGGCCCAGGCGCAAAAGCTGCTGGACGATGTCCAGCGCAGCGCGCTCACCACCGTGCCTGTCGCGCCGCTCGGCCAGATCATCCCAAAAACCGCCTATCGCCGCAACCTGCAGGGCATCCTGACGGCCTCCTCCCCCCTGTTCTGGAACGTCCGCCGGGGCTGACATTCGGTCCGCAGCCACAGCAAACCCGCCGGAGCGATCCGGCGGGTTTTGGCATCAGGTCCGGCTGGGGCTGGTCAGGCCGCGCTTCACCCTGTCCGCTCGGCGCCAGCACCGGCTGGATCTGCTCGACGCGCAGTCCCAACCCATTTGAGACCCATGGAGATCGGCGTCGGGTGGTCGGAGTTTGCCCTTTCCCGACATCCAGGGAGTCTGCTTTCGGGCTGCCCGGTTGGCGCGCCGGCCGATGGGCAAAAGTGGCCCAGCCTCTACCTTCGGAATGTCTGCAATTGGGTAAGGCCGGCGTGCCTGGAATCGATGAGGAGAGTGCTGGCAGGTTGTCGCAGGATGCCTCAGCGCTGCAGGCAGCGGCCGCCCGGTGTTCGGTCTTGCCAGACTGCGCGACCTGCCCGACCTGGAAGGGCTCGAGGATGCGGGCCTGCTCTCGAAGGATATGCTCCTAGCCGAAGAAATTTCGACGAGCGGCTCTGACGACAGGGAGGGCGACGCAGAACGCGACGACTGCTCTCTTGATGACTGGAATTCAGCGGGTGGAACTGACGGCGTCACGAATTGGACGCGCAAATCCTTGCCTCGAGAAGCGCGGTCATGGCTTCTGCCCCTGGCGTCGGCGCAGCATCGCCAGCGGCAGAAGGCGGCGGCTGCGCAGCTTCGGATCAAGCGCCTCGTTGAGGCTGTCGCCGACAAGGTTCGCAGCGAGCACGAAGAGGGATAGCGCGACCGCGGGACCGATAATCAGATAGGGTGCGCGGGTGAGGAAGCCCTTCGCCTCGTTCAGCATCTGCCCCCATTCCGGCATCGGCGGCTGCACGCCGAGGCCGAGATAGCTAAGCGAGGACGCGCCGATCACGAATCCGGGGAGCGTGATGGTCGCCTTGACGATCACCGGAGCGGAAATGTTGTGCAGCACGTGTCGAACCAGGATGTCGGACCAGCTTGCGCCAGCGGCGATCGCCGCCTCGATATAGAGTTCCTGTCGGACAGAGAGAGCGGCGCTGCGCGCGATGCGGATGAAGTTCGGGAGCTGCGACAGTCCAAGCGCGATCACCACGCCCCTTTCCGACGGACCAACCACGACCACGATCACGATGGCGATCATGATCGTCGGAAAGATCAGCATCATGTCGGTCAGGCGCATCACGATCGCGTCGGCGAGACCTCCGCTATAGCCGACGACCATGCCGATCGGCACGCCGAGCAGCAACGAGAACAGCAGCGCAGCCGTCGTGATCTGCAAAGTCACGCGCGTCGCAAGGATCACGCGTGCCAGCGTGTCCCGCCCGAACTGGTCCGTTCCGAACCAATGACTGGCGGATGGCGGCAACAGCCCCGCCGTCAGGTTGGTTTCCAGCGGGTCGGACGGAACGATCCACGGCGCGAGAATCGCGACGAGGTAGAACAGGGCCAGGATCACGCCGAAGAAAAGGCCGACGCGATCGCGGGCATAGTGCCTGAACAGATTCATGTGCCACGTGCCCGGTGCGGCGAGGCTGTCCGATCAATCATGGGCTAGCCTCGGATCCGCCCAGCGGTAGAGCAGGTCGACGATCAGATTCACCAGCACGAACATCATCGCGAAGACGAAGATGCAGCCCTGGGTCAGTGGAAGATCGCGCGTGAGGATCGAATCGACCATGAGCCGGCCAAGGCCGGGCCAGTTGAAGATCGATTCTGCGACTGCGGCGCCGCCGAGCATGCTGCCGAGGCCAAGGCCGAAAAAGGTGATGATCGGCAGCAATGCATTGCGCAGTGCATGCTTGAAGACGATCGTGCGCTCGGGGACGCCTTTGGAGCGCGCGGTCACGATGAAATCGCGCTGCAATGCATCGATCATGCAGGCGCGGACCATGCGCGTGAAGCCCGCCGCTTGCGCAAAACCAAGCGTCAACACCGGCATGACGTAGTGACGCCAGGTGGTCATGCCGCCGATCGGCAGCCAGCGCAGATAGACCCCGAAAAAATAGATCGCGACGATCCCCGACACGAAGATCGGCGTACAGATGCCGATGAGCGAGACGAGCGACACGCCTCTGTCGATCGGCCGGCTCCAGTACATGGCGGAGAGCGAGCCGAGGACGAGGCTGATCGTCGTCGCGAAAAGCATCGCCCAGGCAGCCAGGAGAGCGGTGTTCAACAGGCGCGGACCGACGATCGCGAGCACAGGCTGACGCGAGAAGTTCGAAACGCCGAAATCTCCCGTCAGCACCTTGCCCATGTAGGCGACATATTGCGCGCCAAGCGGTTGATCGAGCCCGTAGGCCGTGCGGATGCTCGCGACCAGCTCTTCCGGCGCGCTGTCGCCGGCGATCAAGCGCGCGGGATCGCCGGGGATCGCATGGAACAAGCAAAACAGAAACGTCAACAAAAGGAGCCCGGCAACGATCATGAAGACCAGTCGGCTGGCGATCATCTTCATCATGCGCAGTCAGGCTCCCGGCACGCCGCCGGCGCGAGCATTGGAGGAAGAGCGGCTTTCATGAGCGTCAGCGGTTGATCCCCTGGCGCTTGCGCTCGGCTTGATCGATCCAGGCGAAGGTCCCGTCATAAACATTCGACGGCAGATAGACGCCACCATGCACATAGCTGCGCGTCGCGTCGGTCAGGTTGAGCGTCGGCAGGTAGATGACCGGCRCGAGCTTCAGAAGTTCGGCCATCCATTGCCGCACAATTTCGGCGCGCTTCGCGGGATCGCTCTCCACATGCGCCGCCTCCGCCAGCCTGTCCGTCTCCGGATTGGAGAAGAACATGCGATTGGCGCCGGCCGGCTTCCACGCCTTGGTATGCGTCATATACATCATCGGCTCGTCTGGATCGGCCGTCGGCACGGTCCAGGACAATACGGCGAGATCGTATTTCGCATCTTTCGGACCGACAGAGAGCGCAGCGCTGAACGTCGCACTCTCCAGGATCGTGAGCTCGGTCTTGACGCCAAGCTTCTCGAGGAACGTCTTCACGAGCTGCGCGATTTCGTAGTCGCCCGTTCCAGCCTTCCGGCCATAAAGCTTGAGCGACAGCGTCTTGCCCTGTGCGTCCTCGACGAAGCCGTCGCCATTTCGATCCTCGTATCCGGCCTCCTTCAGCATCGCCCGCGCCCTGGCGAGATCAAACGGGAAGATCGTGTCCTTGCCGGGCTCGCGCATATCGGCGAAGCCGAACACGCCGGGCGATAATGTCGGAGCCTGCGATAACGTGGCACCGGTGCCTGCGAAAACGGACTGCACGATGCCGGCCTTGTCGACGGCGATGTTGAGCGCCTGCCGCACCTTGGGATCGTCGAGCGGCTTCACCAGATTGTTGATKACGACATAATGCTGCTGCAGGCTCGGCATGGTCCGTAGCGCGATGCTCTTGTCCTTGGCCAGCCGCTGAATGTCGAAATTCGGAATGCCCGGGGCGCGGTCGATCTCGCCGCTCTCCAGCATCGCGAGGCGCGTCGTCACATCCGGTACGAAGAGGATGCGGATGCTGTCGAGATAAGGTTTGCCCTTCTGCCAGTACTTGTCGTTCTTCTTGAAGAGCGCGTATTCGCCCTTCGCATATCCGGTGTTGATGAAGGGGCCTGTGCCGATGATGTTGCTGCCGAGGCCCTCCTCCCCCTTGGCCTTGTAGGCAGTCGGGCTAAAGATGCACATCGTGCGGTAAGCGAGATTGGGAATAAGCGCTGCCGACGGCGCCGACATCTGGAACGACACCTGACCGTCATTGTCGGCGACGACTTTCTGCAATCCCTCGAGCAGGCTGACATAAAGGAATTTCTTAGCGAGTGCTTCGTTGAAGACGAAGGCGACCGCCTCGGCGTTAAACGGTGCGCCGTCGTGGAACTGCACGCCCGGCCGCAGCTTGAACGTCACGGTCTTCTTGTCTTCGGACGTTGTCCAGCTCTCAGCCAGCACTGGCTTGATCTGACGATCGGCTGTCAGCTCGACCAGCGTCTCGCAGGCGTTCAAGTAAACGTCCATGCCGCCGGCGTCCGTGTTGCGGCCGGGGAACATCGTCTTGTCGAGCTGTCCAGCGAGCACGAGTTCGCCGCCATATTGCGGCTTGGCCTCCTGCGCGGCGGCAGGCACCGACAGCGCGGCGCCCAGGGCGATCGACGCAGCAAGCAGGCTTTTGCACCGGGCTTTCATCATGCTCTCCTCCCTCGTTCCTCTTCGCCGCATCCTGCGCGCGCCGTTGGCCGCGGCAGGTTTTGGCTCAATACATGCGCGCCTTGTCGAGCACGTTGATCATCTTCTCCGTCTGGCCGGCGACGTAGTGGCCGAGATTCTCGATGAAGATGTCGACGATCTTGCCGTTCTCGCTCGGCGCGGTGCTGGCYGAGTGCGGGGATATCAGCACGTTCGGCATCGACCAGAGCGGCGATCCCGGCGGAAGCGGTTCGACCGCGGCGACGTCCAGGCCGGCGAACGCGATCCGCCCGCTCGACAACGCCGCGATCAGCGCCGCCTCATCGACAACCTGGCCGCGCGCGATGTTGATCAGAACGGCGCCGGGTTTCATCGCGGCGAACGCCATGCGATCGAGCATGCGTTCGGTCTGCGGCGTATGCGGCGTGCAGAGAACGACATAGTCCGCGCTGGCGAGCGCCTTGTGCAGGTCCGGCTGGCCGTAGATATCCGTCGTGAACAATTCGGCGCTCCGCGCTGGCGACGGATTGTTGACGACCGCTGTCACYGACATGTCGAACGCACGCGCGAGCGCGGCGATGCGGGCGCCGACCTTACCGGCGCCGACGATCGCAACCGTCTTGCCGGAGAGCTCTCCGCCGCAATAGCGCTCCCAGCGATGTGCTTGCTGATCGCGCTGCAGGCGCGGCAGATCCTTCACATGGCCAAGCATCACGAGAAATGCGAACTCCGCCAGCGCGTCAGCATGGACGCCGCGAGCCGTGGTCACGATCAGGTCGGTCGGCGCAAGCCCGAAGCTATGGACTTGCTGTCCCACCCCCGAGCTGGTCGTCTGCACCCAGCGCACGTTCGGCGCGAGCGCAAGGCCTCGCTCATCCTCCGCGCCGGTTGGAAAATCCCAGAGGATCGTCGCGCGTCCGAGCGCCTCACGCCAGCGGCGCTCCTGCGCCCCGGTACGCCGGAAGCTGTCGCGTCCCTTGTGATCGCCGACATAGCGCGTCATTGGCAGCAGATCGGGCGCGAAGATGATGTCGACGCCGGCGGGTGCCGCCGCGCGCATGCGCTCGACATGCTCGCTCTCCAGCGGCGAGGTGATGAACGCGATATGCGCGGGCGACGACGTCATGGCGCGCGGACTTTGGTTGATGGCATGCGGCGACCCCGGCGCGCCGGTCTGATTGTCGGACAGATCCAGGCGGCGGACATGACTATCATGAGAATTTTTCACATTTCAAGAGGACGCCCTTCTGCCGTTAGGGCTGACAGCTCGCCCTGAAGCCAGCGCCGGAAGGCGAGGATTTTCGGTTCGGACCGGCGCAGCGGGCTGCACATGAAGAAGTAGCCTTGCTCGCGGCGCAGGATATGGGGTGACGCGATAACGAGGTCGCCGTTCTCCAACTCCCGCCGAATCAGGAACCGCGGCAGCAGGGCAAAGCCGATGCCGACCACGGCCGCCTCGATCACCATGAAGAAATGCTCGAAGCCGAGGCCAGCGGGCGTCGGCGTCGGCAGATGAAGGTTCTCGAACCATTCAGGCCAGGCCTCGATCCGGGTAGTGTGGCGAATGAGCTGTTCGGGCCGAAGCGCCCCGGGATCGATCGCCGTGCGGCCCTCGAGCAGCCGCGGCGCGCAGACAATCACCAGTTCTTCGTCCAGTATCCGATAGGTTTTGACGCCCGGCCAGTCGCCATTTCCATAGCGGATGCCGACATCAACGGCGTCGAGGGCGAAATCGATCGCCTGCTCACCGACGACGATGTCGACCTGCATGTCCGGATGCTGCGCCTTGAATG
>NZ_JBFTRC010000181.1:0-14251 GCF_056399325.1 Allobosea sp. 01N443 | reverse complement strand
GTCCAGGCCACGCCGCAGCCCGATCTGATCCGCAACCCGCCACGCCGCCAGCAAGGTGCCGCCGACATAAGGCGCGGCAGAGGTGCCGGCATCATGCCGGATCACCAGCCGCTCGTCCGGGAGGCCGAAGACCGCTTCGCAGGAAAGGACGAAGCCCGGCATCCGCAGCGAATGGACCTGTACCGCATGCGGCGCACCGATTGCGGCGCCACGCGTCTCGCGGGCGCCGCCGAGCTCCGCAACCGGCTTCGCGGTTCCGGCCATACGCTCGGCACCAAGCGTCTCGGCGAGTTCGCGCCCGGTTCCGGACGGCGTGTCCGGCTTCAACGCGGAGGCGTAGTCGATGATCTCGACATCCGGCACATATTTCACCGCTTCGCGGGCAAAGCGGCGCAGCAGCGTCGCGGTGATCGAGAAATTGCCCGCGGCAAGCACGCCGACGCCGGCCTTGAGCGCAGCGGCCTCGATCTCCGCATAATCCTCGCCGGTCATGCCAGACGCGCCGACGACGACATGGCGCCCCGCCGCAACGGCTGCCAGCACATTGTCCTTCACGCTGTCGGGCTTGGTATAGTCGATCAGGACATCCGACGGCACGGCGAGCGCCTCCGCCACGGTCGCAAAGACCGGTTTGCCATTGGCTGGCTGCCCGGCCGCCTCGCCGAGATCGCTGCCTGCTGCCTTGCGCGAGACACCCGCAACAAGCTCAAGGTCGGACGCGGAGTCGATTGCAGCGACAAGCGCCTTGCCGACCCAGCCGGTGCAGCCGKCAAGCGTGATGCGGATCATCGGAAACTCCCAACATAAGGCTGGAAACAATTGAGTTCGATCATCCGCCCCTTACAGTTCGAGGCTTGGATGCGGCTGGGGGAATCGAACCGATGCGTGTCACTGTCAACGGAGTGCGCCTCTATGTCGACATCGAAGGTGCGGGGCTCGCGCCCGATGGCCCGGCCATGCAGGAAAAGCCAACGCTGATCCTGCTTCATGGCGGTCCAGGCGCCGACCACAGCATCTACAAACCCGGGTTCTCCGGACTTAGCGATATCGCCCAGATCGTCTATTACGATCATCGCGGCTGCGGCCGCAGCGAAGACGGCCCGCGTGAGAGTTGGACATTGGACCAGTGGGCCGATGACCTGAAGGTGCTCTGCGACACACTCGGCATCGAAAGACCGATCATCCTCGGCACGTCATTCGGGGGCTTTGTCGCGCAGGCCTATGCGACGCGCCATCCCGGGCATGCCGCCAAGCTGATCCTGATTTCCACAGCCGCCAAGTTCGATTTCCCGGCGGTCTACGCAGCCTTCGAACGGGTCGGTGGTCCACGAGCCAGTCAGGCGGCCCGAAACTACTGGTCGGCGCCCGCGCCTGAGACACGTGCGCCCTATACTGAGATTTGCTTTCCGCTCTACGCAGCGCGACCGCGAACCGGCTCGACCGATTGGATACAGAGGCTCATCTCGCGCAACGAGACAGGCGTCTGGTTCAATGGCCCGCACAACGAACAGGGCCGCTTCGATTTTCGCGCCGCGCTGGGAGCCGTGAATTGCCCAGTCCTCGTTATGGGGGGCGAGGAAGACCCCATCACGCCGATTGCCTTCAGCGAGACGATTGCAGCGTGCCTTCCGCCCGATGCGGTTCGTTTCAAGCGTTTCGCTGGTTGCGGCCACGGCATCGTCGGCGACGACCCAGCGGCCGCCTTCGCGACGATCCGCGAGTTCATTCTCGATGAAGCGTGAAATCGCTCAGAGTGCGAGCCGCATCAGCGGCCGCCCCTCCTTCTGCCGCGCGACCTCGACGAAGCCGGCTCGCAGGAAGACCCGCTCGGCGCCGACATAAAGGCCCTCGCTGCTACGCTTGAATTCATGGTCCATGGGGGCAGCCTCGAGCAGGCGGGCCCCGTTCTCGCGCGCGAAAATGATCGCGCCGTCGAGAAGCGCCGCCGTGACGCCCCTGCCCCGCCACGCCTTGCGGACGAAGAAACAGGAGGCCGCCCAGACGCGCTCATCGTCGGCCGGTGCATCCGGCAGCGGCGTCGAGGCGCGCCGCGGATTGTTCCATTCGGGAATGTCGCGCCGAGGGCCGACCTGGAGCCAGCCGACACAGGTCTCGTGATCATGGGCCAGGACGCCAGGGGGCGGCCCCTTGCGAACCCGCTGCTCGAACAATTGTCGGGCCCCCTCCCCCAATAGTGGCAGGCGCTGCTTCTGGGGCATGCGGAAATGGTTGCACCAGCAGCCATAGCAGGGCCCCTGCGGACCGAAGAGATCCTCGAGATCCGGCCAGCGCTCGGGCGCCAGCGGCAGAACAGTGAAGGCAAAGGCCGACATTCTCCTGGTCCCTTTCGCCAGCGGCACGAGGGGGCTCGACTCATCGGCGCCAGGCTGGGATGACTGAGCAATCGAGATGGAGACTGCCGCCATGTCCTTCGAGCTTTTTGCCGCTTATCTCGTTGCCTGCTTCGTCATCGTCATCGTGCCGGGCCCGACCGTAACACTGATCATCGCCAACAGCCTGAAGCATGGTGCCCGCGCCGGGCTCCTGAATGCGGCAGGAACCCAGCTCGGCCTCGCATGGCGCCATGCAGGCCCGAGCACCGCGCGGCGGGTTCTTCCTGCAAGGCGTCCTGGTCGCGCTCAGTAATCCGAAGACACTGCTCTTCTTTGGTGCCTTCTTCCCGCAATTTCTCGACCCCGCCCGCGATCACGTCACGCAGATCGCGATCATGGGGCTGACCGCGATGCTCTTCGCCGCGGTCAGCGACAGCGGCTATGCGCTGCTTTCGGGGCGGGCGGGACGGCTGCTGTCGCAGAAGCGCGTGCGCCTGCTCTCGCGCGTCAGCGGCGGCTTCCTGATTGGCGGCGGCCTCTGGCTGGGCTCGTCGCGCGCCAGTTGATCCGCCGCCTCAGGCCTCACCAGGCGATCGCTTCGCCCTTCCAGGTCCGGAAGCTGTTGGTGTCGGAGATGCCGGACCGGTCGATCGTTGCGATCAGGCCGGCGGCGCTTTCTGTCGGCGGGATGTCGGCTCCGCCACCGCCCATGTCGGTCTGCACCCAGCCCGGATGGAACAGCAGGATGCTGACGCCGCGCTCGCGCACGGCGTTGCCGAACACGACCATGGCCATGTTCACGGCCGATTTCGAAGAGCGATAGGCGAGCGCCCCCGAGGGATTGCCGGCGATTGAGCCCATGCGGCTGCTGATCGTCGCGATCTTGCGCCCTTGCGAGGCCTCGACATTGGGCAGGAATGCCTGCGCCACGCGCAGCGGCGCATAGACATTGACCTCGAACACGTCGCGCCAGGCGTCAAAATCCATGTCGAGCGCGCCCTGCTTGTCGCGCGGGCCGTAGACGCCTGCATTGTTGACCAGGACATCGATCGGTCGGTCGGCGAGCGCAGCCTTGGCAGCGGCGACGCTCGCATCGGACGTCACATCGAGGGTGACCGGCGTGACGAGCCCGCCATGCTTGGCGACCAGCGCCGCAAGGCCGGGACTTGCCGGATCGCGCGCGGCGGCGATGACATGGTCGCCACGCGCCACCAGGGCGGTCGCAAGAGCAAGGCCGATGCCGCGATTGGCGCCGGTGATCATCCAGGTCTGAGGCATATCCATCTCCCGTGTGGAGACAGGACCTAAGCGTCAGCCCTTCGCTTTTCCATAGCCTCCCGCCGTCGGCGTGATCACGGTCACAGCCTCGCCCGCCTCGAGCAGCGTCTGGTCGCTCGGCTTCAGTTCCTCGACGGCTCCAGAAAGCCGGCGGACGATCGTCTTGCCGAGCTGCCCCGCTTCACCGCCCTTGACGCCGAAGGGGCGCACGCGGCGATGCGAGGCGAGGATGGCGCAGTCCATCCGCTCGCGGAAGCGGATCGTGCGGCTGGTGCCATCGCCGGCATTCCATTCGCCCTTGCCGCCCGAACCCGGACGAATGTGGARATCCTCGAGCACGACGGGGAAACGCGTCTCCAGGATCTCCGGATCGGTCAGGCGCGAATTGGTCATGTGGACATGCACGCCGGAGGTTCCATTGAAGCCCGGCCCCGCCGGCGAGCCGGAGCAGATCGTCTCGTAATACTGATACTGATCATTGCCGAAGGTCAGGTTGTTCATCGTTCCCTGCGAGGCCGACATCGCCTCGAGCGCACCGAACAGCGTATTGGTGACAGCCTGGCTGACCTCGACATTGCCGGCAACGACGGCCGCCGGATAGTGCGGCGCCAGCATCGAGCCTTCCGGCACGACGATCCTGATCGGTCGCAGGCAGCCCGCGTTCATGGGAATCGCGTCATCGACCATGACGCGGAAGACATAGAGCACCGCCGCACGGGTCACCGGCGCAGGCGCGTTGAAATTGTCCTCGCGCTGCGGCGAGGTGCCGGTGAAATCGACCGTCGCCTCGCGCCTCGAACGATCGATCGTGATCTTCACCTTGATCGCGCAGCCCTGATCCATCGGATAAGTGAATTCGCAATCATGCAGCTTGGCGAGCAGCCGTGCGACGCTCTCGGCCGCATTGTCCTGGACATAGCCCRTATAGGCCTGGACCACGTCGAGGCCGAAGGAGCGGATCATCTTCTTCAGCTCCGCCACGCCCTTCTCATTGGCGGCGATCTGCGCCTTGAGGTCGTTGACGTTCTGCACGACGTTGCGGACGGGATAGCGCGCGCCAGTCAGAAGCTTGACCAGCTCCTCCTCGCAGAAGCGGCCCTGATCGACGATCTTGAAATTGTCGATATAGACGCCCTCTTCCTCGATATGCGTCGCCAGCGGCGACATCGAGCCGGGCGCCACGCCACCGACATCGGCATGGTGGCCGCGGCTCGCCACCCAGAACAGGATATTCCGGTCCTCGGCATCGAAGACCGGGGTGCAGACCGTGATGTCGGGCAGATGCGTGCCGCCATTATAGGGCGCATTGAGGCAGTAGACGTCGCCCGGCCGGATGACGGGGTTGTTCCTGATCACCGTCTCGACCGACTTGTCCATCGAGCCGAGATGCACCGGCATATGCGGCGCGTTGGCGACGAGGCTCGCGGTCGAGTCGAACACGGCGCAGGAGAAGTCGAGCCGCTCCTTAATGTTCACGGAATAGGCGGTGTTCTGCAGCGTCACGCCCATCTGCTCGGCGATCGACATGAACAGGTTGTTGAAGATCTCGAGCATGACGGGATCGGCCTTGGTGCCGATCGCGGCATTCTGCACCAGCGCCTTGCTGCGATGCAGGACGAGATGGTCCTTGGCCGTCAGCTTCGCACTCCAGCCATCCTCAACGACGACGGTCTGGTTCGCTTCGATGATGATGGCGGGTCCCGCGACGCTCTGCCCCGGAGCCATCGCTTCGCGCCGCACGATCGCGGCTTCGTGCCACTGCCCCTTCGAGAACAGGCGCGTGCGTTCGGCAACCGCCGGTTCACCGGCCCGCTCGCCTGCCGCCGTCTCCTCGAACCTGGCGCCCCCGCCAACGGCCTCGACCTCGACCGCCTCGACGACCAAGGCCTTGGTCTCGTCCATGAAGCCGAACCGCGCCTTATGCGCGACCTGGAAGGCTTCCTGCATCTCGGCCCGGCTGCCGGACGCAATCGCGATCGCCGTATCGGTGCCGGCATAGCGGATATGGGCTCGGATATGGATGGCGATCTCGCCATCCGGCACACCTTGACCGATCAGCTCGGCGCGCGTCTCGGCGCCGAGCCGCTCGGCCACCTCCGCAATCGCAGCCTTGACCCCGGCATCGAGCGGTACATCAAGTGCGGCCGTCCGCGTCGAGCGTATTTCAGCGAGCCCCATGCCATAGGCCGAGAGCAAGCCGGAGAACGGGTGCAGCAGCACGGTCTTGATGCCGAGCGCATCGGCGACGAGGCAGGCGTGCTGTCCGCCCGCACCGCCAAAGGAGTTCAAGGCATAGCGGGTGATGTCGTAGCCGCGCTGCACCGAGATCTTCTTGATCGCCTCGGCCATATTGGCGACGGCAATCTGGATGAAGCCGTCAGCGACCTCTTCGGCGCTGCGGCCATCGCCGACCTCGGCCGCAAGCTTCGCGAATTTGGCGCGGACCGCGTCCACATCGAGCGGTTGATCATGCTGCTCGCCAAAGATCGCCGGGAAATAGGCCGGGATCAGCTTGCCGACCATGACGTTCGCGTCGGTCACCGCGAGCGGGCCGCCGCGTCGATAGGCGGCAGGGCCCGGATTGGCGCCGGCCGAATCCGGGCCGACGCGGAAGCGCGCACCGTCGAAATGCAGGATCGAGCCGCCACCAGCCGCAACGGTATGGATCAGCATCATCGGCGCGCGCATCCGCACGCCGGCGACCTCGGTCTCGAAAGCGCGCTCATACTCGCCGTCGAAATGCGCGACATCGGTGGAGGTGCCACCCATGTCGAAGCCGATCACCTTGTCGAACCCGGCCGAACGCCCGGTCTCGGCCAGGCCGACGACGCCCCCGGCGGGGCCCGACAAGATTGCATCCTTGCCCTGGAACAGTTCTGCCGCGGTGAGGCCACCGGACGACATCATGAACATCAGCCGTGCGCCGGTGCGCCCGATGTCGAGCTCTTCGGAAACCTGCGCGACATAGCGCCCGAGGATCGGCGAGAGATAGGCATCGACTACCGCCGTATCGCCACGCCCGACCAGCTTGATCAGCGGCGAGACCTCGTGGCTGACCGACACTTGCGGAAAGCCGATCTCCCGGGCGATGCGCGCTGCCACCTGCTCATGCTGGGGATAGCGATAGGCGTGCATGAAGGCGATCGCCACGGCGCGGAAACCGGCATCGTACTGTTCCTGCAGGGCCGTGCGGATGGCGGCCTCGTCCGGAGCCCGTTCGACCGCGCCATCGGCCAGCACGCGTTCCGCGATCTCGACCACCGCCTCGTAGAGCTGCTCGGGCTTGATGATCTCCTTGGCGAAGATGTCGGGCCGCGCCTGGTAGCCGATGCGCAGCGCATCGCGGAAACCCTTCGTGGTCACGAGCAGCGTACGGTCGCCTTTGCGCTCGAGCAGGGCATTTGTCGCAACCGTGGTGCCCATGCGCACCTCGCCGATGCGCCCGGCGGGGATGAGCTCGCCGGCCTTGAGGCCGAGATGGTCGCGGATGCCCTGGACGGCGGCGTCGCGATAGGCGCCCGGATTCTCCGAGAGCAGCTTCCTGGCGTGAAGCTTGCCTGCCGGATCGCGGCCGATCACGTCGGTGAAGGTGCCACCGCGGTCGATCCAGAAATCCCAATGGCTCGCCGTCATGACACTCTCCCCAGCGTGACGCGAAGTCGTTTGAACAATTCATCGATAAATCGTCGATGAAATATTGACAAGCCGAATTCGGCGGCTACGATCTCAATTGTGACCGGAACATGGCTGAGGGGCCGGGCCGGTCGAGGGAGGATGCGATGACAGGATCGACCCTGGCAATCGGGCTCGGCATGCGCCGACAGTCCCGCATGGCAAAGCTGCAATCCGGCCGCGTGCGGCGGAGCGCCCGATGATCCGCACGATCCTCGACAAGCTCTATCTCTTTGCCGGCTACGCGGCGGGCTTCTTCCTTGTCACCATCTTCGTCCTGATGATGCTCCTGTCGGTCGGACGCGAGATCAATCTCAACGTGCCGTCCGGCGACGACTTCACGGCCTGGTCGCTCGTCGCAATGGCGTTTCTCGGCCTGGCGCATACGTTCAAGAAGGGTGAGATGATCCGGGTCGGCCTGCTGCTCGAACGCCTCAAGGGCGGACACCGGCGTGCGGCCGAGTTGCTCTCCCTCACCATTGCGGGAAGCTTCGTCGCCTATTTCACCTGGCAGGCCGGCACGCTCGCCTATGATTCCTGGCGCTTCTTCGACATGTCGACGGGCGTGGTCGCGATCCCGCTCTGGATCCCGCAGCTCGGGCTGGTCGGCGGGCTTGCGATCCTCCTGATCGCCGTGATCGACGAATGGATCATCGTCGTGCAGGGCCGCCGCCCGAGCTACGAACAGGAGCCGCCGGCCACCCCCGAAGAATTGGTCGAGCGCGTCGCCTCCGGCGGAGGAGTTTGAACCATGACATCGCTTGCCCTGCCGGAACTGTCGCTCATCCTTCTCGGCTTCCTCGTCGTGATCCTGGCGAGCGGCGTCTGGATCGCCGTCGGCCTCGGCCTCGTTGGCCTGCTGGCGATGGTGCTGACCACCGACATCCCGATCGGTCAGGTGCTGGCGACAACGGTCTGGAGCGCCTCGGCGTCCTGGACTCTGGCCGCGCTGCCCCTCTTCATCTGGATGGGCGAAATCCTGTTCCGTACGCGGCTTTCGGAACAGATGTTCCAAGGCCTGTCCCCCTGGCTGCAGTGGCTGCCCGGGCGCCTGATCCACACCAATATTGTCGGCTGCGGCATCTTCGCGGCCGTCTCCGGCTCCTCCGCCGCGACCTGCGCCACGATCGGCAAGATCGCCCTGCCGGAACTCAAGAAGCGCGGCTATGACGAACGCATGAGCCTTGGCACGCTTGCAGGCTCCGGAACGCTTGGCCTGCTGATCCCACCATCGATCCCGATGGTCGTCTATGCCGTCACCGCCAATGTCTCGGTGCTGCAAGTCTTCCTTGGCGGCTTCCTGCCCGGCCTGCTCGTGATGGCGCTCTACATGGGCTACGTCATCATCTGGTCGCTGCTGAACCCCGACAAGACGCCGCCTCGCGATCCATCGATTCCCTTCGCTCAGAAGCTTCGGCAATCGGCCAAGCTTGCTCCGTGCCTGATCCTGATCGCAACCGTCTTCCTGTCGCTGGTGCTCGGCTTCGCCACGGCCACCGAATGCGCCGCTTGGGGCGTCACCGGCGCCCTGTTTCTGGCCTGGTGGAGCGGCACGCTGACCTGGGCGACGCTGTTCGAGAGCATCATGAGCGCGACGCGCCTGACCTGTATGATCATGCTGATCCTGGCAGGCGCGGCATTCTGCACGGCTGCCATGGCCTATACCGGCATTCCGGCGGCACTGGCGGAATGGGTGAAGGGCAAGGATCTCTCACCGCACATGCTCGTGCTTGCGCTGACCTGCATGTACATCATCCTCGGGTGTCTGATCGACGGCATCTCGATGATCGTGCTGACCGCGGTGATCGTCCTGCCCATGGTCAAGGAAGCCGGCTTCGATCTGGTCTGGTTCGGCGTCTATCTCGTGATCCATGTCGAGATGGCGCAGATCACCCCGCCCGTCGGCTTCAACCTCTTCGTGCTTCAGAACATGAGCGGCAAGGACACGATGACGGTTGCCCGAGCGGCATTCCCGTTCTTCATTCTGCTCAATGTCGCCGTCCTGATCATCACGACCTTTCCGCAGATCGTGCTTTTCTTGCCCAAGCTCGCTTTTCCTGACTGAGTTCACAACGAAGCAACAAGAGAGGGACCAGCATCATGATCAACCGCAGACGCCTTGCCGCCGCCTTCGCATTCGGCGTCGGTGCTTTCGCACTCGCAGCCCCCGCGTCGGCGCAGACAAAGTGGAACCTGCCCGCCGCCTACCCCACCGACAATCCCCACACAGAGAATCTGGTCGCCTTCGCCAAGGATGTGGAGGCAGCAACCGGCGGCAAGCTTCAGATCACCGTCCATGGCGGTGCCTCGCTGTTCAAGGCGCCCGAGATCAAGCGGGCAGTGCAGAGCGGGCAGGCCCAGATGGGCGAGGTCCTGCTCTCGATCCATGAGAACGAGGATGCCCTGTTCGGCATCGACGTGGTGCCCTTCCTGGCCACGAGCTTCGCCGACTCCATGAAGCTCTACAAGGCGTCGAAGCCGGCGRTCGAGAAGAAGCTCGACGCCCAGGGCCTCAAGCTGCTCTTCATGGTGCCGTGGGCGCCGCAGGGCGTTTACGCCAAGAAGGAGCTGAACACGATCGACGACATGAAGGGGCTGAAATGGCGCTCCTACAATGTCGGAACCGCGCGGCTCGGCGAAATGCTCGGCATGCAGTCGGTGACGATCCAGGCGGCAGAACTGCCGCAGGCGCTCGCCACCGGCGTGGTCAATTCCTTCATGTCGTCGGGCGGCACCGGCTATGATTCCAAGGCCTGGGAATCCCTGACGCATTTCTACGACGTCCAGGCCTGGATCCCGAAGGATGCCACCTTCGTCAACAAGGCGGCCTTCGCCGCACTCGACAAGCCGACCCAGGACGCCATCCTCAAGGCGTCTGCCGCAGCCGAGGAGCGCGGCTGGAAGGCCTGGGAGGCCAAGACCGGCTGGTATCTTGACCAGCTCAAGTCCAAGGGCATGAAGGTGCAGGCGCCGAGCACGGAACTCGCCGCAGGCTTCAAGAAGGCCGGCGAAACCCTGACCTCCGACTGGCTGAAGAAGGCCGGTGCCGACGGCCAGGCCGTGATCGACGCCTACAAGAAGATGTAAGCCCGACCGGCCCGATCCCTCACGAACGGCCGCTTCGTGCGGCCGTTCGCACGTCCGGCGCCACGACGGCTGCCTTGCATGAGAGCGCCAGAGACGATGTCCACATCGGCACCCCCGCCCCCGAAACCACCGGCTGAGCTGGCCGACGCGCTGCTCGGCCCGATCGTCTCGTCGGGCCACCTGGCCTCGGGCGCGATGCCGGCGCTCTCCGAGTTCGAGTTCGCGCTCAGCATGACGGTGCACGCCTTCCAGCGCTGGATGCTCCGCGCCATGACCTCGGCCGGCATTCCAGACCTCACGCCGGTGGACGTGCTCGTGCTGCACAACGTCAACCACCGCGGCAAGCCAAAACGCCTCGCCGATATCTGCCTCGTCCTCAATATCGAGGACACCTATGTCGTGAACTACGCACTCAAGAAGCTTGAGCGGCTCAAGCTGATCAAGAGCGGGCGCAAGGGCAAGGAAAAGACCGTCGCAATCACCCCGGCGGGCGAGGATGCCTGCCGGCGCTACGCCCAGATCCGCGAGCAGCTCCTGGTCAAATCCGTGCTGGCGCTCGGCATGGATCCGGTGCGCCTCTCGGAAATCGCAGCGACCATGCGCTCGCTGTCAGGCCAGTACGACCAGGCCGCGCGGGCCGCGGCCAGCCTGTAGGCGCGTGCCGAGTCGGGGGAAACAGTCGCGAACGCCCCTGGAATGGTGAAGATCGTCGCCAGGCAGCGGCCTGCTACGCCGTCATGCAGCCACTTGTGCGGCGGTAGGTCGGAAGGCTTTGAAGAGAGTGCCGCCAATGGCGCGCGCCGCCGCCAGATGCTTGGCCGGATCATCCTGCCCCGAACCAAGCAGGAGCTCGGACGTCACGACAGGGGCGCCGCAATAATCGAAGATTCCGTGGTCGATCTGGGTCTTCATCGCACCGAAATATCCGTGTCGGGCATAGGTTCGCAGGCTGGCGCCACCGATGGCGACCAGATGGACCGGGAGATGGCCGAGCCTCTTCACCATCGGTTTATCCGGGCCTTCGTCATAGGCCCATCCATTGGCGAAGACGCGATCGATCCAGCCCTTGAGAAGCGCCGGCATCGACCACCAATAGACGGGATAGACCAGGACAAGGGCATCGGCGCGATCGATCCGCACCTGCTCGGCGGCAATGTCAGCCGGCAGCAGCACCTCGCGACGGTGCACTGCGAGATCGGCCTCGGTGAAGCGTGGATCGAAACCTTCGGCCGCGAGATCGGCGATTTCGAAGGAATTGCCCGGCCCGGACAGGGACACTCCCTCCCCGACATGCCCAGCGACGCCATGACTGAGCGACTCACGATCAGGATGGGCGACGACAATGAGCGCGTGCATTTCAAGAACTCCGGCTGAGTGATTGCGGGGGGAACCCGAGTGATATATACTTTTAGTAAGTTACTTTTGGTATATAAACATGTCAAGTGCCGGACCGAACGATCACCCACCTGCTCTGCCGCCGCGTCGCCGCCTGGCGAGGGAAGACCGCTATCGCCAGCTTCTGGATGTCGCGTGGCGGCTGATCCGGGAGGAGGGAACGGAGGCACTGACGCTGGGGCGGCTAGCCGAGCGGTCAGGGGTGACAAAACCCGTCGTCTACGACCATTTCGGCACACGCAGCGGGCTGCTGGCAGCGCTTTACCAGGAGTTCGACGCGCGCCAGACAGCACTCATGGATGCCGCGCTCGACGCGAGCGAACCGACCTTGGCAGGCAGGGCAGCGGTCATCGCGTCATCCTATGTCGACTGCGTGCTCCTCCAGGGTCGTGAGATCCCTGGCGTGATCGCGGCGCTTGCCGGCGCGCCCGAGCTCGCAAAGCTCAAGCGCGATTACGAAGCGATCTTCATGGGGAAGTGCCGAGCCGCGCTCGCGCCCTTCGCCGGCTCCGGTACGATTGCTCCAGCGGGCCTCTGGGCGCTGCTCGGTTCAGCCGAGGCCCTGTCTTCTGCCGCCGCGGCGGGAGACATCACGGCCGCGCAGGCTCAGGACGAGCTCTTCGAGACGATCGTCGCAATGGTTGCCAGAAGCACGCGCGGCGGTTCTCCGTCGGGCGCCGGAGGCATGTGAAATCGCGCAACGACCGCCCGCCGCGTCTCAGAAGCTGAGCCTGGCCTGGAGCTGGCCGCCAAGGCGGTTGGGGCGCGCCGGATAGGCTGAGATAGCCGGCAACCGCCAGTCCGTCGATCTGACCGGCCATCGTCGAGCCGCAGGCCGAACGCGCTTTGCGACGAGTACGGTCGCTGGACCTCGATCAAGCTCGCAATGTACGCCGACACACACCGCGAAGCGGATCGGGCGCGGCCAGCGTCCTTGTCGGGCGCGGCCAGCGTCCTTGCCGGGCGCGGGCCGCGCCGCCTCGAGAGCGGCCCGCGCCCGGCACGCCGGCGGCATGAGGCCCCCGCCCTACTCCGGCAGGCTCGCAAAGAGTGCGGCGTACTCACTCTCGAGCTTCGCCTGCCGGGACCAGAAGCCACGCGGCGTCTGCCCCGCAAGCTGGTCCTCGAGCAGGCCGAGATGCATGTGCCAGCCGCCGGAGACATTCGTCATCGCAGCCTTGTCGGCGAGCTTGCGATGGGTCAGCACCAGCAGCACCTTGCCATCCCTTGGACTGAGCTCGAAGGTGACCTCCGAGAGGGGATTGCCGTCCCCGTCCCAGGTGAAGGCAAGCGCATGTGGCGGCTCGCAGCGGGTGATCGTCCCGGTCGCGAGAAATCCCTTGTCATTCACCTCGCGATAGCGCTCGGGCGGCGGCTCATCGGTGATCTCCGAATRCTTGAACAGAAGCTTCGTCTCACCGCCGACGCGCAGGTCGAAATCACCAGAGGCCAACCAGGTGCCGCGCTTGCCGGACTCCGCCAGATAGGCCCAGACGCGTTCGACCGGCCCCGGCAGGAGGCGCTCGAACCGCACCGCGCCACTTTCAAGAACAGTGCCGTACTCACTCATCCGTCTCTCCCTCATGCATCCTTCTCTCCCTCATGACTGTCGGCTTGCGCCAGTTTCTGCCCCAATATGTCGAGTCGCGAGCCCCAGAAGCCGCGAACCTTCTTCACCCAGAGATCGAATGCATCGAGCCCGTCAGGATCGAGCCGGTAGATGCGACGCTGGCCGCTGACTTCGACCCTGACGAGGCCCGCCTCCTTCAGCACCTTCAGATGCTGCGAGATCGCCGGCGCGCTGATGCTGAACCGCGCTGTGATCTCACCGGCCGCCAGGGCACCTTCACCGAGCATCTCGATGATGCGGCGGCGCGTCGGGTCGGCGAGAGCGATGAAGCGGTCCATGCATCATTAATTAGCTAACCACTTAATTAAGTCAATAATTAAATTAATGCCCCCTCTGCCCTGGGCGCACAACCCCTGCGCGTGGCACCACTTGCCTCGCGGAGCGCGAAAGGCGACAGGAAACGCCCACACGATAGGTATTCCTGCAGACCACCATGCCCACCAAAAACGCCACCTTGACCGGCATCACCATGATGCTGCTCGGCATCCTGCTGTTCTCCGTGAATGACGTGCTGGGGAAATGGCTGGTCGCAACCTATACGGTCGGCCAGGTGGTGCTGCTGCGCAGCGTCGCGGCGCTGATCGTGATCGCCCCGTTCGTGGTGAAGCAGGGCATTGGTCGCACATTGCGCCCGGAGCGGCCGTGGCTGCAGGTGCTGCGCGTGACGCTTGGCTCCTGCGAAGTCGCGCTGTTTTACTGGGCGGTATCCTACCTGCCTTTGGCCGACACCATGACACTCTGGCTCGCCGCTCCAGTCTGGGCGGTGATCCTGGCTGCGCTGCTGCTCGGAGAACGCGTCGATGCCGGGCGCTGGCTCGCCGTCGTCGTCGGCTTCATCGGTGTCGCCGTTGCATTG
>NZ_JBFTRC010000180.1:0-35794 GCF_056399325.1 Allobosea sp. 01N443 | reverse complement strand
CGTCAGCAGAATGACCTGCCCGTCGGGCAGCTCGAGCGCATCGTGATGCGCATAGGGCTTGTCGAGATCGATCTGACGGAAGCGGGCCATCGTCGCTGCCATCTTGCGATGCGGCAGGAAGCCGACCACCCTATCGCACTCGATCTCGCTCGCGAACGCCAGCTCCGTGCCGGGCAGCACGCAGACCGCAACCTCCGGCTGTGCCGAGGTGCAGAACCCGCGCGTGCTCGAATTCGGGAAGCTGGTGGTCGTCAGTTCGTCGCCCACTTTGGCGGGAGTGGACATCACATTGTGCAGGCTATAGTCGCACATGGTAGACCCTCCTTTCATGACGGAACAACCGGGGTTGTTCGCCCTGTGTTCCATTGAATCAGATAAGAGTGGCAAAGCTGTGGTTCAGCCCCTCGGCGCCAAAATGCTGGGGCATGATCGCCGCGTATTTCTCGTGAGGATTCAGCACCTTGAATCATGAGGCCTATGAAGATGCGCTAATCCGCCGCATCCTGCGCGAGGTGAAAACCATCGCCCTGGTCGGCGCCTCGGCCAACGAGGCGCGGCCGAGCTGGATCGTCACCAAGTATCTGCTCGATCGCGGCTATGACGTCATCCCCGTCAATCCCGGCCTTGCCGGCCAGACGCTGCTCGGCAAGACGGTCTACGGTGCGTTGAAGGAGATTCCGGTTCCCGTCGACATGGTCGAGATCTTCCGCAATTCGGAAGCCGCCGGGCCGATCACGGACGAGGCTTTGGCGCTCTCGCCCCTGTCGAAAGTGATCTGGATGCAGCTGTCCGTCCGCAATGACGCGGCCGCCGCTCGCGCCGAGGCCAAGGGCCTTACCGTGATCATGAACCGCTGCCCGAAGATCGAGTATGGCCGGCTCTCCGGCGAGATCGGCTGGCAGGGCATCAACTCGCGCATCATCTCGAACAAGAAGCCGCAACTGGCCGGCAAGGGCTTCCAGAAATTGTCGATCGACCGGCCCGGGACCTGACCAGGCCATMCCCAGGAGAACGGCGATGCGCGAGGAAACGACCACTTGCTGCATCGCCGGAGGCGGCCCCGCCGGGATGATGCTCGGTTTCCTGCTCGCGAGAGCCGGAATCGAAGTCACCGTGCTGGAGAAGCACGCCGATTTCCTGCGGGATTTCCGCGGCGACACGATCCACCCTTCGACACTCGAGCTGATGCATGAACTCGGATTGCTCGAGGCCTTCCTGAAGCTGCCGCACAGCAAGGAAGACCATATCGTCGCCCGCTTCGGAGACGACGAGATCACGCTCGCCGATTTCAGCCATTTGCCGGTCAAGGCTCCCTATGTCGCCTTCATGCCGCAATGGGATTTTCTCGATTTCCTGGCGGAACGGGGACGCGAGCAGCCCTCCTTCCATCTGCGGATGCAGACGAAGGCCGAGGGACTGATCAAGCAGAACGGGCGTGTGGCCGGCGTCGCGGCCATGGCGCCCGACGGCCCGCTTTCGATCAGGGCCGATCTCGTGGTTGCGGCCGACGGGCGCAGCTCCGATCTGCGCGCGGCGTCTGGCCTCCCGGTGAAAGTGCTCGGCGCGCCGATGGACGTGCTCTGGTTCCGGCTGTCGCGCAGCAAGAGTGATCGCAACCAGACATTCGGCCAGGTCGCGGGCGGCCGGTTCTTCATCATGCTCAATCGCGGCGACTACTGGCAATGCGCCTTCATCATCCCCAAGGGTTCGCTGGAATCCTTGCAGGTCCGGGGCATGCGGGCCTTCCGGGACGGTGTCGTCGCGCTCTCGCCCTTTCTCAAGGACCGGATAGCGGAGCTGCGCAGCTGGGACGACATCAAGCTGCTCTCGGTCGCGGTCGATCGC
Source organism: Allobosea sp. 01N443 (assembly GCF_056399325.1). NCBI lineage: Bacteria > Pseudomonadati > Pseudomonadota > Alphaproteobacteria > Hyphomicrobiales > Alloboseaceae > Allobosea > Allobosea sp. 01N443. The sequence continues at coordinate 33,949 of NZ_JBFTRC010000180.1, read as the reverse complement.
CTGACGCGCTGGTGGAAGCCCGGCCTGATCTGCATCGGCGACGCTGCGCATGCGATGTCCCCGATCGGCGGTGTTGGGATCAATCTGGCGGTGCAGGATGCCGTCGCAACGGCCAACCTGCTGGCAGCGCCGCTCCGCGAGAGGCGGCTGACGGATACCGCGCTCGCAGCCGTGCAGCATCGCCGTGAATTCCCGGCAAAACTCACCCAATCCATGCAGATCGCCATCCAGAACCGGGTGATCACGCCGCTGCTCGCCAGCCGCGGACCGGTGGCGCCGCCGCTGCCGCTGCGCCTCCTGCAGCGCTTCCCGCTGCTGCGCCGCCTGCCGGCACGGCTGATCGGCCTGGGGATCAGGCCGGAGCATATCGGCCCCGCTCTCAGGCCCGTCCGGCCGATTGACGCCGCACAGAGCGTTCGTTAAATCGAACGGGACCGTTTCACGATCAGAATTTGCAGGGAGCACGCCATGTCAGACCGCTCACCGGGTTTCCATACGCTCGCCATTCATGCCGGTGCAGCGCCTGATGCAGCCACCGGCGCGCGCGCCACGCCGATCTACCAGACGACATCCTTCGTCTTCGACGATGTCGACCACGCCGCATCGCTGTTCGGCCTGCAGGCTTTCGGCAACATCTATACGCGGATCGGCAACCCGACCAACGCGGTGCTCGAGGAGCGCGTCGCCGCGCTCGAGGGCGGCACTGCGGCGCTCGCCGTCGCATCCGGCCACGCCGCCGAGTTCCTCTGCTTCCACGCCCTGCTGCAGCCGGGCGACGAGTTCGTCGCCGCGCGCAAGCTCTATGGCGGCTCGATCAACCAGTTCAACCATTCCTATAAGAATTTCGGCTGGAATGTGATCTGGGCCGATTCCGACGATCTTGAGAGCTTCGCCGCCGCGGTGACCCCGCGCACCAAGGCGATCTTCATCGAGTCGATCGCCAATCCGGGCGGGGTGATCGTCGACATTGCCGGCGTCGCGGCCATCGCCAAGAAGCACAACATTCCGCTCATCGTCGACAACACGATGGCGAGCCCCTACCTGATCCGCCCGTTCGAGCACGGCGCCGACATCATCGTGCATTCCGCCACCAAGTTCCTGGGCGGGCACGGCAACTCGATCGGCGGCCTGATCGTCGATGGCGGCTCGTTCAACTGGGTGGGCGACGAGCGCTACCCGATGCTGTCCAAGCCGCGGCCGGAATATAACGGCATGGTGCTTGGCGAGACCTTCGGCAATTTTGCCTTCGCCATTGCGACCCGCGTGCTCGGCCTGCGCGACATGGGCCCGGCGCTCTCGCCCTTCAATGCCTTCATGATCCTGACGGGCATCGAGACCCTGCCGCTGCGCATGCAGCGCCACTGCGAGAGCGCACTCGCCGTCGCAAAGCACCTCTCGACGCATCCGGCGGTGGAATGGGTCAGCTATCCCGGCCTGGACGGCGATAAGTATCACGACCTCGCCAAGCGCTACTCGCCGAAGGGAGCGGGCGCGGTCTTCACCATCGGCCTGAAGGGCGGCTACGATGCGGGTGTCAAGCTGGTCTCGAACCTGCAGCTGTTCTCGCATCTCGCCAATATCGGCGATACGCGCTCGCTGGTGATCCACCCCGCCTCGACGACGCATCGCCAGCTCTCGGACGCACAGAAGACCGCGTMGGGCGCCGGACCGGAGGTCGTGCGCCTCTCGATCGGGCTCGAGGACGTGGCCGACCTGATCGGCGATCTCGATCAGGCGCTGATCTAGCATCCGGCAGCGCTCCGACGGGGCGTCCCCCCGGAAAAAATGCAGACCCGGGATCCCTCCATGAACCATTCCGGCCGGGATCCCGGGTCTCTTTCCTTTGCCGCTCGGAGCGACAGTGTTCCGGTGGCGTCAGGCCCGGACTGGATGCGCGGTGCCAGCCCCGCTCCGCGTGACATGTACGACTGTCATCGCCAGCACCATGAAGGCGAGCGCCTGATGGGCGAGCCCCGCCCAGAGCGGGACCACCAGAAGCAGCGTAACGACGCCGAGCGCGGCCTGTGTCAGGGTGAGGCCGGCAATCGCCGTTGCGCGCTTGGCACTGCCTGACCCAGGCGCTGCGCGGCGCATCGCAACGGCATGCCAGAGCGCGGCCGCCAGCAGCAGATAGGCGCCGATGCGGTGGTTGAACTGCACCAGGGCGACGTTATCGACAAAGTTCTCCCAGAGCGGCGTCTGCGCAAACAGCGTCGACGAAGCCGGAGCCAGCCCCCCATCCATCAGCGGCCAGGTGTTGAAGGTGAAGCCCGCACGGGAGCCGGCGACGAGGCCGCCTAGCGCGATCTGAGCGAAGGTGAGCACCAGCAACACCCAGGCGGCCAGGCGGCCCCTCGCCTGCTCGACCCGCCGCAGCGGGGTCAGCCAGGTGGCGAACGCGACAACGGCGGCGAAGAACAGGCCGGCGAAGGTGAGATGAAGCGTCAGCTTGACCGGGGCGACCGCGATCATGCCTGGCTGGAGCCCCGACGCGACCATGATCCAGCCGATCGTACCCTGCAGGCCAAGCAGCAGCCCCATGCCGAACAGCACGGCACTCTGGCGCCAAGGCAGGAGCCGGCGGAGGGCGACGACAAGGAAGCCGACGAGATAGACCAGGCCGATGAAGCGGCCGAGCTGACGGTGCCCCCACTCCCACCAGAAGATGAATTTGAATTCCGACAACGCCATGCCGGCATTGAGCAGCTGGTATTGCGGGCTCGCGCGGTACTTCTCGAATTCCAGCGCCCAGGCGGCGTCGGAGAGCGGCGGGATCGCGCCGGTGACCGGTCGCCATTCGGTGATCGAGAGGCCTGAGCCGGTCAGGCGGGTCGCGCCGCCGACCACGACCATCGCGAAGACGAGTGCCGCGACGATCCAGAGCCAGCGGCGGATGCCTGCGTGGTTGGCGGAGCTGACAGCGCCGCCACGCGGCTGATCGAGAGCAATCGTCACGGGATGGGGACCTCGGGTCGCAAATGTCGCGCTTCACAAGCGTCGTTGGGGGTGACAGATAGACCCGCGCGAAGACGCGAACAACGCCCGCAATGCCGCAGCCGCGCCGGCATGGAGACGAGAGATGACCCAGAGCCACCGCAAGCTGATCGGCACCGTGGTGATCCTGATCTTCGTCTGCGTCTATGCGCTGGTCGCCATGGCACTGGCGCAGGGGCGGATCACGGACGCGCCCAAGCTGGTGCAGACCATCGCCTATATCGCGCTCGGCCTCGCCTGGGTGCTGCCCCTGCTGCCGCTGATCAAGTGGATGGAGCGGAAGGACGGGCCACGCTGAGATCGGCCTGAAATGCGGATTGCGGCTTTCGGAAAAGCCGTTGCAAACATGGAAGTCTGGATCATCGGACGGGATATCCGGTCCGATGGGATCTAGGCGACATTCRGCCGCCGCCCCTTGTTCCAGAGCAGGAACGGCAGCCCCGACAGCAGCGCCCGCAGCGCTGCCTCGCTCTGGTGATAGCCGTTCAGCGAGACACGCGGCAGCGCATGCAGATGCCGCTCATGCCGATCGAAGAGATGGCCCGGCCGCGTGGTGACCGCGCTGGTGAAGCCAGCCGCCCTGGCCAGGGCGAATTCACGTTTGCCGGCGGAGCCCGGATCGCCGACGGGATAGGCGAAATGGCGCATGGGCAGGCCGAGCTCCTGCTCGAGCCGTGCCTTGCTCTCGACGATCTCGGCTCGGGCAAAATCCTCGGGATGCTTGGCCAGCATCGGGTGGCTCAGCGTATGCGCTCCAATGGTCACGCCGGGCGCGCCGGCGAGCGAGCGCAGTGTCTCCCAGGGCAGGCATTCGCGCTCGACCAGGGCTGCGCTATCRATGCCGGCCTGACGTGCAAGATCGGAAATCGTTGACAGCAGAATCGCTTCCGGCCCTTTGCGCAGACGCCAGTAGAGCGTCTCGAAGGTCAGCTGCTTCTCGCGATCAGATTCGGTGCGGGCCGAGAACCCGCCATCCGGCAAGTCCAGGGTGAAGCGCGGCAGAGCCCGGATCGCCTCCTCCATTTCCAGCCACCAGAGCCGCGCGGTGCGCTCGGCAAAGCCCGTCGTCACGAACAATGTCCAGGGCACGCCATGCTTGGCCAGGACCGGCCAGGCATGATCGAGATTGTCGCGATAGCCGTCGTCGAAGGTCAGCGCCACGAAGAAGCGCTGGGAGAGCGGGCTCTGCAGTCGCGCCACCGCTTCATCGAGCGAGACGATGTCATAGCCCTGAGCCTTGATCAGTGTCAGCGTCTGGTCGAGGAATTCAGGCGTGATCTCCAGCAGACGATTGGGGGCGAAGCCCCGCTCGCGCATCCGGCTCCGGGCAGCAACCGCTCGCTAATATTGTTCGCCGATGCTTCGGCTGGTCGAAGCCAACCTGGCAGGTTCGTTCACAATAGCGGGTTAAGGACAGCGAGGAATGCCGCCACCCGAGGGTCCAGAGACGATGTCTGCACTTGCCGAACGCGCCGGAACTCCGGCCTCGGCCCTGAACCTGACAGCGATCAGGAGCAGGGGGGAGCGCGCGCGCCCCTGGCACAGCATCACGATCAGCAGCGACCCTGCCGCCCTGGAAGCCGAGTGGCGCAGCCTGGAAGCGGCAGCTCTGGTGACGCCCTACCAGGCCTATGGCTGGATCAGGCCCTTCGTCGAGACGGTCGGGGCAGCCCACGGTACGGAGTTCCGATATGCCGCGCTGCGCGAYGCGGCCGGGCGCACCCAGGCCATCCTGCCGCTGGCGCTGACACGGCGCAACGGCGTTCGCTTCGGCGAATTCATCGGCGGCAAGCACGCCAATTATCATATGGGGCTCTATGCCCCGGCCTTCGCTGTCGCCCTCGATACGGCCGGCGCGCGAGCCCTGCTTGTCGAGATCGGCACGGCCATTGGAGATCTCGACGCCTTCATCTTCGTCAACCAGCCGAAGGACTGGCAAGGCGTTCCCAACCCGCTCGCGCAGCTTGCGGCAGGGCCGAGTCCGAGCGGAGCCTACAAGCTCGCGCTGGAGGGACGAGACTGCGAAGGCTCGCTGCGGCGCTCGATGAGCTCGCATGCCCGCAAGAAGCTGAAGAACAAGCGCAACCGCTTCGCCAGCTTCGGCAGCTCAGTCCTGCTCAAGGCCGAAACCCAGGAGGATATCGAGCGGGTCGTTTCCGCTTTCCTGAGCCAGAAGGCGGCGCGGTTTGCCAGCATGGGCGTTCCAAACCCCTTCGCGGAGCCCGCCCTGGGTGACTTCCTGCGCCAGGGAGCAAGCCCTGACCGCACTGACACGCCCGTTCTCGAGCTCTACTCGCTCGATCTCGATGGCCGCTGTGTCGCAACCTATGTCGGCGCCGTGCAGGGCCAGCGTTTCTCAGGCATGGCCACATCCTTCGACATGGACGGCGACCTCCCCAAGTCGAGCCCTGGCGAGATCCTGCTGGTCGACTTGATCAAGCTGAAATGTCGTGCCGGAATCGAGGTCTTCGACCTCGGCGTCGGCGAAGCCCGCTACAAGACGACGGTATGCGACGACCGGGACGAACTCGTCGACACCTTCCTGCCGTTGACGCCGAAGGGGCATGCCTTTGTCCTGTTCAGCCGGGCCAAACGTGCCGCGAAGCGCAGGATCAAGAGCTCTCCAGTGGCACTGAAGCTCGCACAACGCGCCTCGGGCTGGCTGAACCGGAACCGAACACTCGCCACTGACGACGACTGAGCGGCAACGCCTCTCGCAAAATCAGATGCGCAAGGTCTGCGCATCTCGCAGGAGGTGCAGGGCCACGGGGCMCTGACGATCCCGGCCGCCCCCGGCCGGGATAAGCTTCGGCTCAGGCCATCGCCGCATCATGCTCGCGGACGGAAAATGGCACGCCCGCCGTCTCCTCGAGCTTGTCGACGACGAGAGAAACCGGCGCCGTCGTCAAATCGGCGAGCCGATAGGCGGCCTCCATGGCGTGCCCGTTGCCGATGCTGCCCGCCATGACGAAGACACCTTGCGCACGTCCGACCAGCGGTGCGAGCACGGCGCTCTCATCGCCCGAAGTCGCCGAGACCAAGACCCAGTCATAGGTCTCGCAGAGCGCATCGAGCGCCACCTCGACGATATCAGGCGCGGCCAGAACCGCCCTGCGCCCTGCGCGTCCAGCGCTGATGCGATGCAGCCGCGAGCCCGGTTCGCGCATGATGATCTCGGAGAACTGGGCCTCGCCGGCAAGAAGCTCGGAGAACCCCAGCTCATCCAGTTCGTCATCGTCGCTGGCAAGGTCGACCAGCACGCAACGGGAGTGGCGGGACAGCAGTTCCGCGAGATCCCGTGCCGACATCGCTTCGGGACCGGCCCCGTCGAGCAGCACGGCCAGCGGCGCCATCTCGGCGGGAGGCGCCGCAATTCGCTCGGAAAGCGCCGTAAGAGCCCCTTCGGGATCGGCCGCGGCCAGGGGAACCCGGCCCACTCGGCCGGTATGGGTCAGCAGCCCCGCAACGCGCTCGCGGCGCTCGTCTCCGTCGGACGGATGTTGCGCGGCCCCAGCCCCGCCGCCGCCGACCCAGCCCGGCGCACGCCGCGGGCCATTGGAGCCGGGCGATGACCCCGCAGTGCCGTTGAGGAGCTCACGCGAGACCACCATGGCGAGCGCGACGAGGAAGGTCGCGAGCGTCGCAACGAGGATGATCGGGATCTTCTTCGGGAAGGACGGCTCGGTGGGTTCGACGGCGCGCGAAATGATGCGTGCATCGGCCGGGCTGGCGTTCTGGGTGTCGCGCGCCACGGCCTCGCGATAGCGCTGCATATATTGCTCGAGCTGATCGCGCAGGGTGCGTGCCTCGCGCTCCAGCGCTCGCAGCTGCACTTCCTTGTCGTTGGCGCTCGAGACATTCTTCTTCTGCCCCTCGAGGGCGGCCGTGAAGCTGTCGACGCGCTGGCCGGAGATGCGTGCCTCGTTCTCCAGGGTGCGAACCGTGCGCTCGGCGGCCGCGCGGATCTGGCCCTCCAGATCGGCGAGCTGGGCGCTGAGTTCCTTGATGCGCGGGTGCCCGGGCAGGAGCGAGCGCGATTCCAGCGCGATCTGGGCGCGCAGATTGACGCGCTGCTCGATCAGACGGCGGACCAGTTCATTGTTGGCAACGTCCGGAATCTCGAAGGTCCGCCCGCTCTTCATCGCATCGCGAATGACGCTGGCCTTGGCCTGGGCCTCGGCCTGTTGACTGCGGGCATTGGAGAGCTGGGTGGAGAGGTCCGCCAATTGCTGTGCGGTGATGGTGGTGTTGTTCGTTCCGACGAGCAGTCCGTTGCGCGAGCGGAAGTCCTCGACCTTGCCCTCCGCCTCGGCGACGCGCTTGCGCAGCGGCTCGATCGTGGTTGAGAGCCAGGACGAAGCGCTGCGCGCGGTGTCCTGCTTCGCCGCCTCCAGCATCTCGAGATAGATATTGGCGATCTCGTTGGCTCCGCGCGCCGCCAGCGCCGGATCGCGCGACGTGAACTCGATCGCGACGATGCGGGACCGGCCGACCGGGAAGACCAGCAGGCGGTCGTAGAATTGATCGAGCACGCGTTCTTCGGGCGAGCGATCGGCCGGATGCGCGCCCAGCCCGACCAGCACGCCAAGCCGCTTCAGCGCACTCAGCGCGCCGGCGCCCGAATCGAATTCGGGATTGCCGACGAGGCCGATGCGCTTGATCGCCTCGCGAGCGAGGTCACGCGACATGATGACCTGGACCTGGCTCTGCACGCCCTCGCTGTCGAATTGCTGGCTTGTGGCTTCGGCCCCGCCCTGCCCCGGACGGGTATAGAAGCTGTCCCGATTCTCGAGCAGGAGCCGCGCCTCGCCCGTGTAGCGCGGCGTGACCAGATTGACGGCGACGAAGGAGAGGCCGAGCGCCAGCACTGTGGGGCCGAGCACCCAGAGCTTGCGCCGCTTGATGGCGGCCCAGAGCGCGGAAAGATCGAGCATGTCGCCGCGGCTCTCGCCGGCATCCCGCATTCCGTCATCGGATCGAGAGGTCATGACTCACCCATTCACGCAAAACTCGCGCGCCCAGCACAGGACGCAGGGTCAATCAAAGCTGATTAAGGTTATTGGCGAGTTAAGAGGTGGCGGCATCTCCAGCGAGGGGGGGGGCAGCGAGGGAGGTCGTGCTCAACTTTTGTTAACCATAGCCACCCTAACGTGACGGCAGAATTTGGATGGACTGAATATGCGATGAGTCGATCACTCGCCCCACTGGCCCTGGCGGTCGCACTAGCGACGAGCGCCTGCGCGCCGCGCTATGCAGCRCAGGAACTCGCGATCGTCGACGTCAATGTGCCCTATCGGCTCGCCAGCGGCGACCGGCTGCGCGTCATCGTCTTCGGTCAGGACAATCTGTCGAACATCTACGCCGTCGACGGTTCCGGGCGCATCTCGATGCCGCTGATCGGCCCCGTCGAGGCCCAGGGACGCACGACCCGGCAACTCGAGCAGGCGATCGAAGGCAAGCTACGCGGCGGTTTTTTGCGCGAACCCAAGGTTTCGGTCGAGGTCGATACCTACCGCCCGTTCTTCGTCCTGGGCGAAGTCACCAACTCCGGCCAGTTCCCCTTCGTGAATGGCATGACGGTGCAGACCGCGGTCGCCATTGCAGGCGGCTTCACCCCGCGCGGCCAGCGCAACTATGCCGAGGTCACGCGCCAGATCGACGGCCAGCTCGTCACCGGGACGGTGCCGATCACCTACCAGGTGCAGCCGGGCGACACGATCGTCATCAAGGAACGCTGGTTCTGAGCGCAAACGAGGTGACGGCCATGGCGGACGCCCCCGGCATGAAGCCGCTGCGCATCCTGCACGTCTTTCGGGCGCCGCTCGGCGGATTGTTTCGCCATGTCCTCGATCTGGCTCGCGGGCAAGTGGAGCGCGGGCATCAGGTCGGCATCTTCTGCGATTCGAATACCGGCGGTGTGCGTGCCGACCAGGTTTTCGCCGAGTTTGGCCCGGACCTCGCGCTTGGCGTCACGCGCGTGCCGATGTCGCGCTACCCGAGCCTCATGGACTGCAGGGCGCAACTGGCGGCCAACGCGACGCGGGCGCGCCTTTCCCCTGATGTCGTGCACGCCCATGGCTCGAAGGGCGGCGTCTATGCGCGCCTGCCTGCGCTGGTTTCACCGCAGCGGCGCTATATCACGGCCTATACGCCGCATGGCGGCAGCTTCAACTACAAGCCCGGCGGCGCCGAGCATCGCATCTATATGTCGGTCGAACGGCTGCTGGAGCGTGCGACGGACATGTTCTGCTTCGAGAGCGCCTTCATCGCAGGGCGGTTCGAAGCCTATATCGGCCACAAGCCGCGCAGCGATTACCGGATCGTCCTGAATGGTATTTCGGAAGCCGAGTTCGAGCCGATCGACCATGCCAAGGCAAGGTTCGACCTCGTCTATCTCGGGGAGCTGCGCTCCGCGAAGGGGGTCGATACGCTGATCGATGCGCTCGCCTTGCTGAAGCGCCGCGACAGCCTCGAGCCGCGCATCCTGATCGTGGGGGCGGGCCCCGACGAGGCCGTGCTGCGGCAGATGACGTTCGACCGCGGCATCGGCAGTCAATGCGTGTTCGAGCCGCCCGGCCCGATTCGCGCCGCGCTGGCCCAGGCCCATGTCATGGTGATCCCGTCGCGGGCGGAATCGCTGCCCTATGTCATCCTTGAAGCGGCGGCAGCAGCCCAGCCGCTGATTTCGACGAATGTCGGCGGCATCAAGGAAATCTATGGCCCGGATCACGCGCATCGCCTGATACCGGCCGATGACCCGGCAATCTTGGCTGGGAGCATTCGTGCGACCCTGGCCATGCCCGAACCCGAACGACGCGCACAGGCGATCGATCTGGCACAACATGTCCGCCAGAACTTCTGCCTCAACGCGATGATCGACGGCGTACTGGCAGCATACCGCGTCGCGCTGGTGCGACGCGGTATCGACGCGTGATGAAACACTGTCGCGTTAGATCGCCGGACAGGAAATCGTATCCAGTCCGGTGACCTAACCCTTTGTGTTTGCATCGGCTTTGTCCCGAAAACCGCATTCCACTTTTCGGGCCGATGTTTTAGAGGARCTTCAGGCCGACGACGCCTGCGATGACCAGCGCGATGCCGACCCAGCCGGACGCCCCAGACCGCGTAGGCGACCGAAAGGTCCATGCCGCGTATGGCCTGTGCCAGGGCCGCGAAGGCGCCGACGACGAGGACCATCCCGACGGCACCGAGCAATCGCCGCGTCATGCCGTCGGAGAGCTTGAGCAGATAGGTACCGAGGACTTCGAGTATGACCGCAAGCCCAAGCCAGGCAAAGGCAAGCGACTGCGGCTGAAGAAGCATGGTCACGCCAGCCTCCCCTGCTTACCCTCCTCGACACCGTGCCCGACACCGCGCTCGAGCAGCACGATACCGGCGATGATGGCCGCAAGCGCCAGCAGGCGCTCAGGCGTCAGATGCTCGCCGAAGAGAAGATGGCCCGCGGCGGCGATGCCGACGATGCCGAGCCCCTCCCAGACGGCATAGGCAACCGCCATGGGGATGACACGCAGCGCCACGCTGAGCAGCGCGAAGGACAATCCGATCAGAACGAGCGGTAGAGCCGTGATGAGCCACGGCTCAGCGACGACCGACTTCAACGCGGCCGTCGCGACAATCTCGACAGCAATCGCTGCGAGCAGAACCAACCAATGAAAAGACATGATGCACACGGGCGAAGCCGGCGCTTACCGTCGGGAAGCGACGTTAGGCAGCTAAGCAAAGTTAGAGTTTTTACGAACGAGTTTCGAAGACCAAGCCCTGGCAGATTGAACTGCTGGGGCTGCACAGCGACTTGCCCAATTGCCTGAATTGGCAACCGCGGGCATCGCTCAGAAATGTTCTTCTCAGACACTCATCGCGAATGGATATGCCCGTTTTAATGCTTTTTGTCAACCAACATCAACTTTATGAGCCAGAAACGACTGCTTTTCGATGCAAAATCGGAAAAAATGGGAGTGAGCTAATTCCTTGGCCGGACGAGAGAAAATCAACTTTCTTTGCATCGGGTTTGAGACGCCGCTTGCAGGGGGATAAAATGGACCGTTCGCGATGGTCCGGAATGCCGTAGAGTCTCCTTGCTGGCCACAAGACAGCGAAGCATCGGATTAAGCCTTCCGAGAGCATTTTGAGCTAATCGCAAGCCGGGACCGGGAGGTGAGTATTGCTCCGGTCTGAGTAGAGGTAGCGTGTGATGGGCACTTTCGATGTGCGTGACCTGATCCAGGCCGACGCGGCCGGAGCATCAGATCCAGCCGGCGGGAGCAAGACGGGTTCGACCCGCGCTTTCCATCCCCTGGCCGAACGCATCGCGGCGATGCCGGTCAAGCCGACACTCTCCCCGGTCCTGATCGAAGGCCTGGTGCGCCTGTTCGACGTTCTGGCCATCGTCAGCGTGGCAGGGCTGGTCTACTGGTTCTATGTCGCGGGCACCACCAGCAGCACCCTTCTCTATCAGATCACCGTTCTCCTGGTGAGCGTCGGCGCACTCGCCGCCTTCCAGGCGCTGCATCTCTACCATATAGGCGCTTTGCGCCATTTCGTCCCGACGGCTGCCCGGCTCGTCGCGGGCTGGACCATGCTGTTCCTGATCGCACTCGCCGCCTTCTTCTTCATGAAGGTCGGAAGCCAGTTTTCCCGGGTCTGGCTGGCTGGCTTCTATGGCGGCGGTCTCGCAGCCCTGCTCGGCGAGCGCCTTCTCGTGACGATGGCCGTGCGCCGGCTGACACGCACGGGACGGCTCGAGCGGCGCACGGCCATCGTCGGCGGCGGCGCTGCGGGCGAAGCGTTGATCAAGGCGCTCGAAGCGGAAAAGGACTCCGGACTGCAGATTTGCGGCGTCTTCGACGATCGCAACGACGATCGCTCGCCCGATCTCGTCGCCGGCTATCCAAAGCTCGGCACGATCGACGACCTTGTCGAGTTCGCCCGCCGCACCAAGCTCGACCTGGTGATCTTCACCCTGCCGATCTCGGCGGAGGGACGCATCCTGCAGATGCTGCGCAAGCTCTGGGTTCTGCCGATCGACATCCGTCTCTCCGCCCATATGTCGAAGCTGCGGCTACGACCGCGCTCCTATTCCTATATCGGCGCGGTGCCGGTGCTCGATGTGTTCGACCGGCCGATCGCGGACTGGGACATCGTGGTGAAATGGCTGTTCGACAAGATCGTCGGCACCCTTGCCCTGATCGCCCTCTCGCCGGTTCTTCTGATCACGGCGATCGCGGTGAAGCTCGACTCGAAGGGGCCGGTCCTGTTCCGGCAGAAGCGCTACGGCTTCAACAACGAACAGATCGAAGTCTTCAAGTTCCGCTCGCTCTATCACGAGATGCAGGATGTTACCGCCAGCAAGCTGGTGACCAAGGATGATCCGCGCGTCACCCGCGTCGGCCGTTTCATCCGCAAGACTTCGATCGACGAGTTGCCGCAGCTCTTCAACGTGGTGTTCAAGGGCAATCTCTCGCTGGTCGGCCCCCGCCCGCATGTCGTCCACGGCAAGGCCGACAGCCGCGCCTATGAGCAGGTGGTCGACGGYTAYTTCGCCCGCCACMGGGTSAAGCCSGGCRTCACCGGCTGGGCYCAGATCMATGGCTGGCGCGGGGAGACCGACACCGAGGACAAGATCCAGCGCCGCGTCGAGCACGACCTGTACTACATCGAAAACTGGTCCGTGATGCTCGATCTCTACATTCTGTACAAGACGCCGATCTCGCTGCTGACCAAGTCCGAGAACGCCTATTGAGCGCGCTCGCCGACCGCGCGGGAGATGAAGGCGGCCGTCGCGGCCTGAGGGTGTCCTTGGCCTCGATCAAGCGAGGCACGCTCTGGCTGCTGACCGCCTCCAGCGGCTTCGCGCTGATCGAGCCGTCACCCTATGAATTCTTCTTCCTGCTCACGCTGTTCGTCTTCGCGCTGACAGGCATCCGCTTCTCGCAAAAGCTGCTGCCGATGGTCGTTCTGCTGCTACTCTACAATATCGGCGGCATCTTCTCGCTAATTCCGTGGATGGACGAGCCGGCCTCCGTGCGCTTCACAGCCGTCTCGGTCTACCTGATGATCACTGCGATCTTCTTCGCGGCCATCATGGCGGAGGACCCKCTCGGCCGGCTGGAAACCCTGCGCAAGGGCTATCTCTTCGCCGCCTGGTGCGCGAGCTTTGCCGGCATCCTCGGCTATTTCGACATCGCCGGCCTTTCCGACGTCTTCTCCTATGCCGGCCGCGCCTCCGGCACGTTCAAGGATCCCAATGTGCTGGGGCCCTTCCTCGTGGTGCCTATCGTCTACGCGCTGCAGCATATCCTGATTGGGCGCCTGGGCCTGATACGCGGCTTCCTGGTGATGAGCGTGCCGCTGATGGCCGTGCTGCTGGCCTTCTCGCGCGGGGCCTGGGGCAATCTGGCCGGCTCGGCCCTGATGATGGTCGGGCTGATGTTCCTGACTGCACCCAACGCTGCGCGCCGCGCCCGGATCGTGATGCTCACCCTCACTGCGCTTGGGGGCATCCTTGTCGCATTGCTGATCGCGCTCTCGTTCGAGAGCATCCGCGACATCTTCGAGATTCGCGCCAGCCTCAACCAGAGCTACGACCAGGGCGTAACCGGCCGATTCGGCAGCCAGCTGCGCTCGCTCCCGCTCCTCCTCGATGYGCCCAACGGGCTTGGCCCGTTGCGCTTCCGTTGGCATTTCCCGGAAGATCCGCACAACGTCTACATCAATGCGTTCGCCTCCTATGGCTGGCTCGGCGGCATCGCCTATCTCGGCTTGATGGTCACCACCTGCTATGTCGGCTGGCGTCTCGTCTTCAACCGCTCGCCCTGGCAGAACCACGCGATCGTGCTGTGGTCGGTGCTGTTCATCACCATCCTGCAGGGTGTCCAGATCGACACGGACCACTGGCGGCACTTCTACCTGCTGCTCGGGCTGGTCTGGGGCCTGGCAGCGCTCAAGCCGGGCAACGCTGCCGGTCAACTCCCGCGCGGACGATTGCCCGCTGGTCGGGCATAGGTCATCGGACTGGATATCGTCTCCGGTTCTCTGACCTGCCCTTCTGTGTCCGCATCGGCTTCCCCAAGACCGCAATCCATTTTTCAGGTCGGTGTCCTAGACCGGCGCCTTGCGGACCAGCACGTAGTCGTAGGTCGTCACCAGGTCCCAGCCCGTTTTCGCAGCCAGCAGGTTGAAGGCGTGGTCGATCTCCCGCAGCCCCGGCAAGCGCTCGAAATAGCCATGCCCCCAGAAGCGCTGGACGTGAACATCGCGGAATCCGGCCCGGTTGAGCATCGGCGTCAGCTGCGCGCGGCTGCCGCGGCACCAGTCGTAATGGGCCGGGAATTTTGGATCGCTGCCGTCCTGCCGACGTGCCGGAAACAGCGCGTGCAAGATGGCGCGCGAGGCGGCCTCCGGCAGGATGTGGTTCAGCGCGAAGACCGGCGCCCAGAGCGTCGGGAAGAAGGCCAGCGCCATTCCGCCTGGCGCCAGCAGCGCATGGATGTTCGTCCAGGCCCGCTCGACATCCCGGATATGCTCGAAGACCATGCGCGAGACCATCAGGTCGTAGCCGCCGCATTCGACATCAGGTTCGGACAGATCGCCAGCAATGTCGAAACGCGCCGTCCGCAGGCCGGGCGCCGACAAGGCCAACTCGTTCGCGTCGATATCATTGACGACGAGGTCCAGACCATGGCTGGCGGCTTCGGCGGCGGAGAACAGCGGGTCGCGGCCACCACCGATCTCGCAGATCCGCCTCAAGCCGAACTGTCGGGTCAGGGCGAGAATCGTCCGCTCGTAGTTCTTCCAGGCCCAGCGCGAATGCCAATCGGGCTGCAGCTCGGCGAAGAAGGTTTCGAGAGCGCGGTCCTGATTCCGTGTCGCCCTTGCGGCTGTTCCCTTCGCACCCAACGCAATCGTCGCGGTCATGCCACTCTCCACCGATCATCCGGGAGGGAGGATGTGGACGAACGGCTCTCTCCGCAATGTTTTGCTTAACATGCAGTTAATGCCGACGGTTTCGAAGCCGGAAGGCTATCGCTCAAGGGTATGCGTCCAGCCGGCTCCTGCCATGGAGCCCCTTGGCGCTTGTTCCCGGTGCACGCCGAAAGCGCAGGTGGACGTGGTTCTTTCGCGCCCCGAACCAAGGCTTGGCGCGAGATATGGCAGCGCGGCATGGCGGCGATGCAGCGCTTCTGAAAAACCCTGCGGAGAGTATGCCGAAGCGCGTTGCATCCGCGCGCCCACCCCTCTATAAGCCGCCCTGTCGGAGCGTAGCGCAGCCCGGTTAGCGCACTTGTCTGGGGGACAAGGGGTCGGAGGTTCGAATCCTCTCGCTCCGACCATAAAACCTCATGGAACCATTGAGTTGGCGAACGGCATTAAGATGCCGCGGCGCCGTATCTGCTCGGGCACATTCGGGCTACACCAGCGCGATTCTGGCATTTCCAGCACGTGGGCCAAGCGTCAGTTGCGGCTCGCGAGGGAACTGCCGAGCTCTGACGCTATGCTGTTCTGATCTGGAAATTGATCGAGCGCGGCGGGAAGAGAATCAAGCGGCGGCGCACTTCAGCGCCGCGCATCGACCTTTGAAGCGACGGCGCCCTCCGCTCCCCTCAACCGGCCGAATCGTTCCCAGTTGGGCGGCATCGGCTCGCCGAAAATGCGGGCCAGCATCATGCGGCCGACCTCAGCGGAATAGTGAGCCTGGTCGCCCATCCAATAGTTCGGATCGTCCGAGAGCCAGTCGGCGCCCGTGAAGTCCCAGAGCGGCGTGACACGCGCAACCTGATCAAGCGCTTGCGCGAGATCCTTCGGCAAATAGCGGCTCTCGACGGCACGGTGGAGCGGGCTGACGGCCACAATGAGCCTGGTGCCGTTCTGTCGAGACAGCGTGGCGATACGCTGCAGGATCTGCAGCTGGTCTGCGAAATACGCGCGCTGCGCGAACGGCCTGTTGTAGTCGCTTCCGGCCTGCGAGCCACGCCCGGCCAAGCTGCTCAACGATGCCAAACGGACGAATGCCAGTTTCACCTTGTCGACGACCGAAGGGCTCTTGCGATCCCTCTCCTCGATCGCGGCGCGGGCCTCGCGCAGGATACGCTGCCAGCTCCGGACCTGCATGGCCGTCAGATTGCGCCACCAGAAATACACGCCGCTTTCGCCGCTCAGGGCCTGAGGCAGCAAGGTCTCGATGTAGCGGTTTGTCGCCGGGGGATCTCCGAAGGTATCGATATCGAGGAGCAGGAACACCGTGCGCAAGTGCTGCCCTCGTTTCGCCTTGTCGGCGAGGACGTATTCGAGCGCGGGCAGGAAGTCCGGCAGCATGCCGCGTGTGGCCCAGAAACTGGCGAAATTCACCCCGTCCAAGCGGCGGGACAGCTCCGCTGGCGCAGTGGCCTGGGCGCGAGAGGAGCCGAACAGCACGCCCTCGAAACTGTCCGGCGCAGCGTCATAGGCCGCGAGATTACGGTAGTGGTAATTGAGGTTGGGCGTACGCGGAAGGACGTTTGTGCCGAACACGCCCTGCGGATCGATCACGACATTCGCGACGACCACGCTGGCAAAGAACGCCGCAGCGCCCAGGATAAGGGCCAGCGCATAGGTCCGAGGGTTCATCCCGGACGCAGCGGAAACCGGCTTCTTCTTACGCCAGAGCATCGGGCAAACCTGGCTGGAGTTCGGCAAGGCGTCCGTCGAGGAAAAGGCTGCGGGCAAGGCCGCGCTGGATCTTGCCGCTCGTCGTCTTCGGCAGGTTGCCGGGGCGGATCAGTACGACATCCTGGATGGCAAGCTCGTGCTCGGTGGCGATCGCCTCGCGGATCGTGTCCTCGATGTCATCGATGGAGACGTGGCGCATCTGCGTCCGCTCGATTTCCTGCACCACGACAAGACGGCCCTCGCCATCCTCGTCCAGGATCGAGAAGGCGGCGCCGCCATGCCTCCGCAAGGCCGGGTGGCTCGCCTGAACGGTGTCCTCGAGGTCCTGCGGATAATGGTTGATGCCGCGAATGATGATCACGTCCTTGATGCGCCCGGTGATGAAGAGCTCGCCGGTGTCATCGAGGAACCCGAGATCGCCGGTACGAAGCCAGCGCTCCGCCGCTTCCCCTTCGATCCGCGGCCAGAAGGTCGCGGCGGTGGCCTTGGCGTTTTGCCAATAGCCCTGGGTGACATTCGGACCGGAAATCCAGATCTCGCCGGCATGACCGGTTTGAAGGCGTCGGCATGTCTCCGGATCGACGATCGCGAGCCTTTCGCCGACGAGGGCCTTGCCGCAGCCTGCGACGAACTGYGCGTCGTCTTCGCTCGTCGGCGCGGCCGCGCGAAGGCGTTGCAGCGCCTCCCGGCTTATCCGACGTTTTACGAGCCCCCGCCCCCGTCCGCCGCCGGAGGCGAGAAGCGTCGCCTCCGCGAGCCCGTAGGCCGGCGAACATGCGTCCGGCGCGAAGCCATAGGGCGCGAAGGTCTCGGTGAAGCGCTCCATCGTTTCCGCGCGCACCGGCTCGGCGCCGTTGAGCGCAATTTTCCAGTGGGACAGATCGATCCCCGCCATCTGGTCGGGGCGGAAGCGATCGACGCAGAGATCGAAGGCAAAGTTCGGCGCCGTCGCGAACTCGGCGCGGTAGTCGCTGATCGCGCGCAGCCAGTTCAGGGGGCGCTGCATAAAGCTGACGGGGGCCATGAGTACGCAAAGCGAGCCGATATAGAGCGTCTGCAGCACGTTCAGGATGAGCCCCATGTCGTGATAGAGCGGCACCCAGCTCACATAGGTCGTCGCGCGGGTGTTGCCGTATACGAGCCGGATCATCTCGCTATTGGCGAGAAGGTTGCCATGGCTCACCATCACGCCCTTGGGATCCGACGTCGAGCCCGAGGTATATTGCAGGAAAGCCAGGTCCTGCAGGCCGGGCTCCGGGAACATGCTTCCCGCCGGCGCCTGGGCCTCCTTCGTGGCGTCGACGGCCATGAAATCGAGCGTGGGGGCCTGGAGACGCTCCGAGAGGTCGCCGCGTGTCGCCTGCAGTGCCGGACTCGTCAATGCGATACGCGGCGTGCAGTCGGCGACGATGCTGGCGCTCGAATTGCGCGCGCCCAGGCGCCGTGGCGGCATCATCGGTACAGCGATCGTGCCGGCAATCAGGCAGCCGAAGAAGGCGACGAGGAAATCGAGCCCAGGCGGGAACATCAGGAGCGCGCGCTCTCCGGAGAGACCGCGCCCTACCAGCTCCGCCGCAAGCGCACGGGCGCGGCGCTCGAGCTCCGAGAAGGTGAGCGATGCCTCCTCGCCGCCGCGATCCGACAGGAAGGCATAGGCGCGCTCGTTCGGCTGCTCCGCGGCGCGCGCACGCAGCAGCTCGACCATCGAGCTGTGACCGGCCTCGAGGACCGCCGGGCTCTCCTGAATTGTCGGAATCTGGTTCAATCCTGCGCTCCCGCGAGGTGACGGGCAAGCGCTGCGATGCTGGGGTATTCGAAGGCCAGTTCAGGGGCGAGTTCGCGCCCAAGCCATTCCTCGAGCTCGGCCACCAGGTAAACCGCCATCGCGGAATCGACGCCCAGGCGCGTGAACTTGGCCTGCGGATCGATCTTTTCCGCAGGACGTCGCAGCCCCTTGGCGAGATGCGCGACGCACCACGCGGTGATTTCGGCTTCGCCCTTGTCCGTTGCCATCAAACGCTACGCTCCCAGACTGATCGTCAGAATTGGTAATAGAGGAACTCGCTCACCTGCCCGAGCCGGAAGAACACTTCGCCGAAGAGCAGGAAGGCCGTGCCGAGGGCGATGAGCGAGGGGCGCCAGGCCAGCGCGCCGACATGTCTTCGCCAGTTCGACTGAGCATCGCCTTCGCGATAGCCGGTGATCTCCATCGGGTCCGGCAGGAGAAGGGCAATCGCCAGCGCCAGCAGGGTCAGCGCAGTCCCGGTGAGCGACCAGGTGCTGCCGAGCCAGGTGCGGATGAAGGCCTCAGAGATCCAGCCCTGGCGTATCGCCCACCAGTCGTGCTGGAGCGTGAGCGCCTCCGCGACCGGGGATTGACCCATGCCTCCCATGGCGGCGAAGAGATGCCCCGACGTCTCGATATCCGCAGAGCGAAACAGGACAGAGCCCACCACGAAGGCCGTAAAGGTCAGCGCCCATCCGACGAACCGCCCAGTCTGTGTCGGCTCATCCCGCTCGGGCACGATCCGCTGCCAGATCGTGTTGATGGTGAGAAGGCAGCCGTGATAGGCGCCCCATACCACGAACGTCCACCCGGCTCCGTGCCAGAGACCGGCCAGGGTCATCGTGATCATCACTGCGATGGCGCGCCACCACCCCATCGGCCGGCCGAAGGTCAGCGGCCCGTAGACATAGTCCCGCAGCCACTGCGACAGCGTGATGTGCCACCGCCGCCAGAAGTCCAGGATGCTGGTTGCGCGCAATGGTGCGGCAAAATTCACGGGCAGCCGGAAATTGAACAACAGCCCGAGGCCGATCGCCATCTCGGAATAGCCGGAAAAGTCGAAGTAGATCTGGGCCGAGAAGGCCAGGGCACCGCCCCATGCGGCGATGGCGGTAACCGGGTCGCCCCTCGCCGCAGCGTCGAAGACCGTGCCGACATGCGGCGAAAGCGAATCGGCGATCAGCACCTTCTTGGCGAGGCCGATGATGAAAATCGTCAGCCCAAGGGCAACGTTCGACCAATCCAACCGGAAGCGCGCATCATCGCCGAGCTGCCGGCCGAAGCTGTTCCAGCGCACGATGGGTCCCGCGATCAGATGTGGGAAGAAGGCGACAAAGAACGCGTAGCGGCTGAAATGAAGCGGAACTTTGCGGCGGTAGACGTCGACCAGAAAGGCGATCTGCACGAATGTCGTGAACGACAAGGCGAGCGGAACGACGGGGGGCGCGGCTTTGTAGGAATGAACGATCGAGAGAAGGAAATCAGCGTATTTCCAATAGCATAGCACGAGGATGTTGCTGACGATTCCGAAGACCAGGAGTCGCTTCGCCGCCGGCTTCTCCGCGGCTGCGATCAGCCGTGCGAACCAGAAATTCGCGACGATCGACGCCACGGGCAACAGCACATAAGGCGGGTTCCACCATGCATAGAAGACGAGCGACGACAGCGTCGTGCCGATGATCGCGGCCGCGGCGCTCACGCGCGCCAATGCGAAGTGCAGAAGCACCGCAAGCGGAAGAAAGACGAAGATGAACTCGGTAGAATTGAAGAGCATCGGGCGTGCCGTTGGAGCCGTGCGAGGCTACAGGCATACAGCCGGTCCGGACGCACGCAAGACGGACCGGAAGCTTGTGGCCCATTAGCCGGCCATATGTGTGAAATATGTCACCGATACTGCCGCTACGGCGCGGTCGGTCATTGGGCAATCTCCACGACTGCGCAGGAGCCTCAGTAAAGGGTCTAGCTTTGCCACTCTTCGCCTTGATCGAGATTGAGAATCGCTGCGGGCATCAAGCCCGGCATGGAGCTCGGAAGCCTGAACCAGTGATGTCGATGGCTGCGTGAATCTCTGCGGGCCTTCGGGGTACAGGTTGCTTTACCAGATTTTRATCCCCAGCCTGCCGTCATAGGCATGCGAGCGGCCATTCAGGCCGATCTGGTAGCCGGCGGAGGCATAGAGAGCTCCCATAATCGCCTCGGGTGCGCCGCGATTGATCCGACCTTTGGTCACACGGCCGCCGCCGATCGCAAGCAGAATCTGGAGCATGATGCGCCGGGCCTGCGATTGACCATGCTGATTTCGATGATCTTGCTTGTGATGAACGGATTCAGCGGCCGGCGGAGGCGGCCTCGATTGCGGAGCAAGCGGCCGCGGCGCTGAACACTGCGTCGGCGACGCTACGCGGCCGAGCGCGGACCGTGCACTTCCGGCGCTCGACGGAGACACCGCGCGTTGGCTTGCCAACGCGGCACATTATGTTCGCCGCGCGAGAGGACGAGCGCCCTTCATGTCCGCTCACGCGACCTTTGGGCTGGTTCCGCGTGGGCGGAGCCAGCCGGCGACGTTCATCCTACTGCCGCCTCTTCCCCGGCGCCCCAGGCTTGGCCGGGCTCTGCGCGGCGACCGGGTCGCTTGCGGGGAACGTATCCTTCAGCGCCTTGTCGAGCTGCTGTTCCGGCGTGCTTTCACGCTCGGTCTTTCGCTGCTGCTTCTGCTCCTTCCGGAGACTTTCGACCGCCGGGGTTGTGTGCTCTCGCATTGCCATGCCTCTGCCATTGATGAAGCCGATAGACGAGCTAACGCCAGCGAGACCCATACGTTCCCAAACCGTGTCGCTCCTCCCGGTCCCCGCGGGAGATGGCGAGGCGCTCGATCGAAGGTACTTCCGATCGTCGCCCGCCAATCCTGATCTGGCGGCTCGCTTCAGCGCCGGTATCAGGCCAGCCGCACGGAAATGCCGCCATCCACGAGCATCGGGCTTCCCGTCACGAAGCTGGACCTGTCGGACAACAGGAACAGGGCCGCCTGCGCGATCTCCTCTGAACTCGCCATGCGCTTCATCGGGTGCAGGTTGGCGACGAAATCCAGGACGGCCGGCTGTCCCTCGCCACCGCTTGGCGTGATGGTTCAGATTGACCGCGATGACATCGTTCCAGTTGGCCATCCCCATCTCGGCGACCGGCATCATGTCGCCGACGATGCCGGCATTGTTGAAGGCGCCGTCGAGGTGACCGAATTCCTTGAGGGCCAGGGCGACGAGCGCGCTGGCATAGTCCTCATCCCTGACGTCGCCGGCCAGACACACGGCCCGGCCATGGTTCTTCCGGATCTGCGCAGCCAAGGTTTCCATCTCGGCACCACGGCGGGCTCCGAGAACCAGCTTGGCTCCTTCGGCTGCGAACAATAGAGCCGCCGCAGCGCCGATTCCGCTGCTCGCACCCGTGATGATGATCGCCTTGTCTTCCAGTTCCACAGCTCGCTCCCCTGTCGGTGTCGTCAAGGCGAATTAGCGATTGGCCGCGGGGTGCAGCCACCCGTTTCCTGTGGTTCGGATCAGCCGCGCGGCGGAACCTGACGTCCGGCGGCACCGTTGTTCCGTCATTCGCGGATAGCCGCGAGCTTGAAACCGTGCGGAGGAGAACGCCATGGAAACGGAGACTGAACGCAGGGCCGAACGGCAATCGGCGACACGGGGCGGCGACCCGATCTCTCCTCTGCGCCCCGACGATCACTCGGCCGCCCATCCCGCACAGGAAACGCCCGTCGAAGCACGGCAGGGTTTCCTTGGCCGCCCGGTCCTGAAGGTTCTGATCGCAGGGCTTGTCCTGGCAGTATTGGCCTGGATTGTGGTCGCACTCCTGGCCCCCTGACCGGAGGCTCGCAGATGCCCCCTGGACTGCTTGCCCCTGAGCCGAGGCCTGCCGGTGCCTCGCCTGCTCCGATCCAGACAACAGAAACCCGGCCCCCTTTAGGAGAGCCGGGCCAAGTTTGGGGTCACTAACTCGTCCTGTACTACGCGCCGCGAACGATTAGGTTCCGATGGCCGATGCGCGATGAGCGCGCTCCGTTTCCACGGCGTTCTGCCATCAGATAAGCGCCCGGCGACAGTCGCGATGACGTGATGACGCTCGACTGCGCTGTGATCTCTGGCTGCGACAATGCGTCGTATATTGCGGTTATTGCCGAGGTTGAGGGGGCAATATCGTCTCACCTTTCACGATGAGGTGTAGTGATGACCTATGTACTTCGTCTTTCACTGGCTGCTCTTGTCTTACTGCCGCTCGCGGGATGCATGGAACAACAGGCGAGCCGCACGATGTCTACCCCCACGACAACATCCTCCATAGCAACTTGGCATTATAAGCCTGCTCCCGATTCAGTGAAGCTGATGGAGGAACGCACGTTCTGACGGCGCGATCGCGGAGCGGACCTTCCCGGGGTTTGTGAAGCGATGGGTCCGGAACAGCGTTTCCCTGTGACGTTCTGCTGCCGCCGGATCGTCGTCGCCCAGCCTGAGCGTATTCATCCACCTCGAGACCTTCCCCCGCATCGCTTGCGCCATGGCCGCGTCGCGTTTTCCGGCTGCAGAACGAGAACGAGCCCGCTGCACCATTCGGCGCAGCGGGCATAATCGGCGCCTATGAGCGGTCGTCCCCGGCGTGTCCGGCTCCGGCCCCATGGCCCAGATGCCTGCGCTGCGGGGCCTCGAAAGATCGGCCCCCAAGTCGTCAGCGCTGCGTGAAGAAGGTCAGCAGAACCTTGCCCCTTTCCCCGATGAGGCACAGGAACCGCCGCGGTTTGTCCGTGCGATCCGTGCGCAAGTAGGCTTCGCCCATGATGATGCGTGTGATCGGCGTATCCCCCACCTTGGTTTCGGAGGTGGCGATCGTCGCCCCGTCCTCGTCGATATAGATGTCCTTGATCTCTGGCTCCCGCGACGAGATCGTATGGAGCGCCGTGGCCTTGCAGGCGACGATCTCGGGTGAGGACGGATTTTCTGCCGGAGCAGTCTGGCTGGACGCGGCGCCCGAGAGCAGCGCCAGCGCAATCAGGCTATGGAAAGTCGTACGGATCATGATCAGCACTCTGTTGAGGTCGAGGCTAAACGCATGATCCTGGCGCCGGTTCAAAACTGCCCGGCACCGGACACTCCATCCTCGCCGACGCACGGGCTCGCCGTGCTCTCGCCGCACGCCGCAGGGGCGCCCTCCGAGACTCCATCGATCACGGCCAGGTGAGCGTATCGCAGACACGCATGGCCGCCGAGGTTTTGACTCGCACTTGCTCGAGAACATAACTAGAACAATCGAAGGCCGCGGAGATTCACGCCATGAATGTCGACACCTTCATCATCCAGGAATTCGTCACCCGCCGGAAACGGCTGGTGCCGGGCAACAAGACGCCCGCCAAGACCAAGCACCATGCCCTGCGCGATGCGGAGCGGCTCGCGGGGCGGGCGGAAGGCGTCGCCGTCATCCATGTCGTGGCCGATGACGAGACCAGCGAACTCAGCTCGATTGAGGTTCTCGCCCGCCATGGCGCCATTCCCGAGGAGTTTGAGGAAGGCATCAGGGCCGCATGATATGTCCCAAGGGGTCTAGGGTCTTAGGGCTTGGAAGACACCGGCCGTAAGTCTCTACCCGCGCACGCTCAGGCTGCATCATGCTCAGGGGCTCCCGCAGCCGGCGGTGATCGTTATGCAACCTGTCTATGACGACCTGATCCTTCGTGCGCGCAAAGCCGTCGTGTTCCTCAAGCAATGTGGTCTCGATCACAGCGCCGAAATCGTCGATGAGATGGTCGACGCGCTCAATGAGCTCACAGGGAGGGTCTCGCTGCTGATTGCCTTGAACGTCTCGCTCCAGACGGGGCAGGACAACGAGGCGGGCCACGGCCAGCTGGGAGAGCCTGGCCCTTTTCCCAATCCGGACAGCTGAGCGCTCTCCCAGGCCAGCCCGGCGCCAAGGCGCATCCCAGGACGTTCCCGAGGACCCCTGCGAGATCGCGGGAGCAAGGGCATCGGGAGCGGAGTGTGCGCGCCTGCGTCAGATCAAGGCGGAGAGGTCCTACCTCATGCCGCCCCATCAGCGATGTAGAATCCGATGGCCGAGGCACATGCCAGTACGATCGATAGCTCGAGAATGCCCATTGTCGCCTCCGAGGTTTGCTCAGCTTCAACTGCGGCAGCACTGCCCAAGTTCCGCCGCATCATCGCCCAAAACAAGTAAATTCGCCACCCCTGCGGCAAGTGGTTCCGATTGCTGGGAGAAATCCAAGACCGGACCGCGAGCGACGCTCGCAGCATGACCGCCCTGCCCGGCACCGTGCTCGCCTCCCGGGTGGCGGCGTCTCACCCGGATCTTGCGTCGGCGCCGGGCCGGGAGCAGATCGTCCCCATCGCGTACGACATAAGGACCGATCGCCATGTCAGACGAAACAGACAGCCTCGATCGCCGTGACTTCATGAGGGCAACCATTGCCTCGGTCGGCGCGTCGGCTGCCCTCGCGGCCCATGCCGGCCCCGCACGAGTTCAGGCCGCTTCGGCGCCGGCGGCACGCTCGGCCCAGGCCGCGTCGCGCGGGACGGTCTTCACCGGAGACGTGATCGGCGGGAAGAGAGTGATCAGCGCACTCGACCTCGAGGACCTCGCGCCCGGCAGGCACCTTTTCTATTTCCAGGGCGTGCAGATGCCGACGGGGCAGCACTGGTACGTGTCCGTTATCGTCGCCAAGGGAGCGAAGCCAGGCAAGCGCATCGCGCTCATCAGCGGTGTGCACGGCGACGAGATCAGCCCGATGCACATGATCCAATCGGTCATGGCCCAGCTCGATCCGGCCACGATGTCGGGCAGCGCCATGGCGGTTCTCGATGTGTCCCGTCCGGCGCTGGAGGGCATGGCGCGCCGCTGGCCCAATTCCGGACGGGGCATAGATCTCATCGACATCAATCGCGAATGGCCCGGAAACGAGAACGGTGACAGCGCGCCCAGCCGGCATGCCGGCTTGCTGTTCAACAGGCTGTTCAGGCCGAATGCCGATTTCGCGATCGACTTCCACACGGGGACCACCGGGATGGATCTCACGGGGTTCCATCTCGCCCGAATGGACCTGCCCGAGGTCAGGGCCATGGCCGAGCTCTATCCGATCGACCAGATTTTCGACAATCGCGCCTATCCCACACTGCTGGCGAACGCCCTGATCGACGCAGGCATCCCAGCCTTCACGCCCGAGATCGGGGCTGCGCGCATTCTGGACCACAGCCTGATCCCGCTCTTCGCAGAGGGCACGATGAATGTGCTGAAGCATCACGGCATCATTGCCGGTCCGATCGGGCGCACGGGTCGCGATTCAGGCGTGTTCCTCGCCAACAGCGGGCACACCATTCTTTCAACCCATGGCGGCTTCGTCGAGCTTCTCGTCAAGCTGAGGGACAAGGTCAAGATTGGGCAGAAGGTCGCCATCCAGCGCAATGCTTTCGGCGAAGTGGTCGCGGAATACATCTGCGATGTGGCGGGCGAGGTCTGTGGCCGGCGCACGGACGCCACAGCCGAACCCGGTACACCGCTCGTGTTCATCTTCTACAACGCTGCGCCCGCCGAAGCCCCCGTCGACTATTCCGAGTAGGCGCCAGCGGCCCCCTGATACCGCTCCGGGCCGAATGGCTTGACGCCGGCAGCCCTGGAGAGGAGGCCGGCTCGCCATCGCGCCCGAGCCGCTCGCGCCTATTTGCCGGTAGCGATCAGCCGCATGACCTCCGACATCACGGGATCCTTGCCGGCGGCATAATCTGCGAAGGTCGGTGCAACCGTCAGCGTCGGCTGGAGCGATCCTGCGGGCACGGCATAGGCATAGTTCAGCAGGAAGCACGTCATGATCTGCGAAAGGCTGCAGCCGTTCTCCCAATCGTGATAGGCCGTCGTATAGCGCAGCGTCAGTTTCGTGTTCGGCAACAGGGTGGTTCCGCCCTCACCCCAGAACTGGGACCGATCGCCCATCGCCTCTCCGATCAGGAGCGCGCGGGAGCCGGCGAAATATTTCAGCCGTGCCGCGGTGCTGATCGCCGCGGAGAAGGTGTTTGCGCTGGTCAGAATGAAGAGCCTGCCACCCGGCGGCAGAAGCTCAGGCAAGCGGCGCGAGAAGTCCGCGGTCAGGACATAATCGCCGCCGCGGTTGAAGCGCAGGTCGACGACGGCGTTTCGAATGGGTTTCTTGCCCGCCTCGTCGAGCATGTCCGATAGATACCGGGATGCGGAGACCGGCCCCTTGTCGCTCATCCGGTTGATCTGGACATAGAGCAGGTCCTGCGCCGGATAAACATGCCAATAGTTCTCTTCAGGTCGCGAGAGATAGAGCGGCAGAGCAACGCCGTCGAGGACGTGCCGCCATTCGGCCGCGCCAGTGACTGGCGCAACGGGGCTGAGATGGCGCTTCGGCCAAAAATTGCTACTCAACGGAGACTGGCTGGCAGGCAGCGCAGCAAGCTTCGCCCGCCTCATGCTGCCATCCGCCGTACGGATGTCGAACGTGCTGCTGCTTGCCGTGTCGGCGAGCCCGGCGGCATGGAGCAGTTCAGGCGAGATCAGGAAATTCGGCACGAACTCCTTCGACAGATTGGTAGGGCCGCCGACATAAGGGCGCAGCGCCTCCACCAGCGCTTCGGTCGGGCGCTCGTTTGCGCCGAGGATCTGCCCTCCGAGAAGATGACGCAGGTTGTCGGCGGCCGCGATCACGAACAATCCGTCAGAAAACCATCCCAGGCGAATGGGCGCGGCGTTGAAACCATGATCCCCTGCCATCCCGACGATGTTGGTATGGCCGTTATCGGCAAGGGCCACGGCCTTCGCCGTCGCCATCGCCATGCCCGCCTTGTCGAGCTCACCTGCCCGCTGCTCGATCGCATCGAGAGCTCGCCCATACGCCGCGCGGGTTTCGCTGGTGAAGCTCCGCTCGACCTCGGGCAGACGCCGCAGATGCGCCAGATCCTGGCGATTCCTTTGGGCCTGGGAAGCGGCGGCCTGAAAATCCGTCTTGGGATAGGGCTTGAGCGTCGGATAAAGAACGAGGCCGAGCGGCAGCAAGACGAGAACAAGCAATGCCGCCATTGCGATGAGGGAGACCTTGATCCAGCGCCGGTGCAACAACCGCTTGGGAGCATCACCGTCTCGTCGCATTGACCTGGCCAACCCTTAAGCACCCTGTCGATCACGTGGCTATGGCATGGCCTCGGTCCGCTCCGCCAGCCTGAACGCAAAGGTTGTGGCTGGAAGCAAAACACGGCTGGCGCGTGTTGCAATAACGACGCGAATCCGTCGCTTCATCGCCGGTCCGCTCAGGTGCGCCGGCCATGGCGGGAGAGCCCCGGCCGATGTCTCCAAGTGCGGGCCGATACGACGTCCGTTCCGGGCCGAACTCGCTGGATCAAGCGTCCCCGAAAAATCGGGTCACGGCATCGGATCCGAAATCATTTCGGAAGGCACTCCACATGATAGGCAATGATGATCTGCCCCGGGCTGGCCTTCCCGATGCTCTTCAAATCCTCCAGGCCACTTCTAATCTTGTCTCCGGCCTCCCTTAAACTGTCGTCAAGCTTCGATTTGGCGGACAGACATCGTTCTTCCGTCGAGAATTCCTGGAACACCACGCTCGGGCGGAGCCTCCATTCGGCCCTGTCGTTTGTCGCGGCAGGGTTGACCGAGTAGGAGAAGACATACATCAGAATCCACATCGGCATGCTCCACTGGTGGCAGATGATCCCCGTGCGGCGGCCAAAGCCGCCTGGATTGCCTTGATCAACGCGCCTCTGTCCGGTCGAGCGCCGACAGCGCGCATGACCATCATGATCTCCGTGGCCTCGTCAGGCGACGTATGCTTGGTCGGTTCCAGACGAGGGAATACAAGGGCTCAGGAACCTCAAGTATATCGGCAGCGAATACCCGAGATATCCGGTGCATCGTTATAGCCCCTCCGGGGACGCATCGTAAGGCGTTTTTCGGGCGCCCCCCCGCAAGGTGAGCCCGCTGAGCCGCAGTGCCGGCTTTCGCTCGAAGAGGATATCCGTCTGCGGCCTGCATCGCATATGTGATGTTGCAGCCGCCTGCCGTGGCGCAGCCCTGGGCTGCTGATTGTCCTCCCTCGACGAACCGGCCCTGCTCCGTCCATTACGTCGGACCGTCGCAATCAGCGCGCGGCTTCCAGCCACGCCAAGGCTTGCGCCCTTTCATCGAAGGGAAATTGCCGAACCTCCGCTGAAACGAAGTGCTTGGCGATATGCGGCATGATCTTCAGCAACTCGCTATCGGTTACCGCCGCGATGCGATCGATCTTGCGGTGGTGATCCCTGACGAAGCGGAGATGGGACACGAGCGCGCCGAAGCTGTCCCAGCCCGGAAAGGCCTTTGCGCAGATCATCACTCCAGCGAGCCTGCCATGGGATGCGATGAACGGATCGACCTCCCGGGCGATCCGCTCAGAATCGGCCTTTTCAATCGGCCCGTCCGGCGAGAGTACAAGGACAGCCTGGGCGCGCAGCAATTCGAACTGGATCATCGTTCCCTCCCGATCTGGCGTTCGAGGCGGTCCCTCGCATCAGGAAAACCCTTGGCGTCTTCCGCGCCAGGATTCTGGGGAGCATATGTCATGGCGCGCATGCGGTTCGCATGAGGCAAGCGGCCCCCCTAGCGGGTCCGGCTCAGATAATCGCTGAATCCCTCCAATGGTTCCATGAGTTTCCGCCGCGCCAGGCTGACTGATCACGGCAACGCGGACAGGCCCAACGCCAATGGCTCTTGCGTTGATCCTGAGACCAGGCCTCCCCTTGGGCCGGCCGCGACCAACGCGAGCGGACTCTTCCGCGCCGCCGAATTCCGTCTCGACGTCGACCGCAGATCAGGCGGCGCGCAAGGCGCTCTCTATCGACCGGGTCCGAGCGAGGGCCTCGCCCGGACGTCCGATCGGGAGCCTAGAAGCTCACCTTGACCAGAGCCTGTCCGCCGAGGCGATTTGCACTTGCTGCGAGTTCACCATCGAAGCGAGCGCCCAGGGTTACGGCTGGCGTGATCTTCAGATCGAGCCCGGCCGCCAGGAGCGCACTGTTGCGGGGGGCGCGCGCGCCATCGATCGCAAACCCTGAACCCGCGAGACCGCTGATCGTGGCGCTCAATCCGGCTTCGCGCTGATAGTAATGCGCCCAGCCAGCCCGGAGATAACCGGCAACCGGGAGGCCGTTCACAGCCCCACCGACATCAAGCTGCATTCCGAGCTCGCTTCGGCTGGTCACGTCGCTCCGCCGAGCCAGGTTCAACGCGGCGGCGTTGGCGCCATTCCAGCTCGCCTCGGTCAGGGCGGGGCTGCGGACCTGGATGGCCTGCAATGCTGCCACCGGTGAAAGCGTGACGCCGGACCACTCAAACAGAGCGGCGCTGGCCTGCAGGCGCCCGCTCCAGGCGTTGCTGCCATAGGACGATGAAAGGCTGGATGCACCGAGAGCCGGCACGGCCCGGTTCACATCGTTCTCCAGGCGCGCATAGGCCAGGGCAGCAGCCAGGTTGACCGGTCCGAGCTTGGTCATGCCGTAGATGCCGGCCTGGAAAATGTCTGCATCGGCCTTTCCGAGCCCGCCCGAGAGCGATGCGCGGGCGCTGCCGCCAGCCACGGCGAAGCCGACGGTACTGCCAGGGCCAACGCGAAGGTCGGCACCGACGGCGAGATGCACGTCGTCGACATCACGCTTGGCCGAACCGTCCCGGGCTCCTCCGTCATTGCGCCCTACGGAGCCGAGCACCGCCCCCCAGACCGAGTATGCGGGGGCGTCGAGGAAGGCCGGTCGAGCCGGTTCGTYGCTTCCCTTGCCGCCCAGCGCCGAGAACGTCGCGGCGCCAGGGCCGGCCCCGCTTCGCCCGGCGCTCGCCGGGTTCAACATGGCGTGGAGGAACTGGTCCGCGGCGGCATTGGCCATGGCCGGCACCGACGTATGGGCTTCGCCGGAAAGCTGGTTCACGGCAGCGGGTATCTCGGCTGCCGGCAGGTTGTAGATCGTAAACAGCGGCGATGGATCGCCCCCGGCAGCGACGGCCCGATCGATCGCGCTGGCAATCGAGAAGCCGCTGAACATCCTGGCGCCAAACATGCGCGGCGACAGGCCTCCCGGGGGAGCTGCCGGCGGCGTGACGATCGGCACCAGCGGTTTTGGCGTCAATGTCAGGAGGACGTCGTTGCTGGTGTAGGAGATGGCCGTGGTGACGCCGTCGCCGAACGTGCCGGATGTTGCCTCGGTGCCGAAGCGGCTTCCTCCGAGCCCGCCCGCGGCCGAGAGCAACGTGTAGGGGCTGGAGAATGTGTRCGCGCCGCCAAGCGGCACGATTCTGAGCGTACCGGCGAGTGCTGCAGCGCCCGTGACGTTGACGCGATCCGAGACCGCACCCTGTACCTCGGCGAGATAGCTCGATCCGGCGGCCAGCGTCAGGCTGCCGTTGACGGTAAGCGTGCCGGGCGAATTTCCGGGAGCGAGCGTGCCATTGACGATCATCGCGGGAATCTGGCCGGAGCCACTCAGCGTAGCGCCAGGCGAGACGGTCACGCTCGACGAGGATGCGATCGAACCATTCACGACGAGCGTGCCGCCGGTCACGAGTGTCGCGCCCGTATAGGTGTTGGTGCCGGCCAGGGTCAGCGTGCCGCTGCCCATCTGCGTGAGCGTGCCGCTTCCGGAGATGACGCCGCGATACGAAACGGTGTTCGATCGGTTGACGATCAATGCACCCGCATTGCTGATCGAGCCGACAAAGTTGCCGGTGCCGCCGATCCAGCCGGTCGTTCCGCCATTGCCCAGCTGCAACGTGCTGCCGACTCCGATGAAGACGTCGCCTCGGGTGCTGTTCGTCGCGGTCAGCGTGAGCTTGCTCGACCCAAGATGCGAGAACGTGCCCGGGCCCGAGATGCTCCCGGCATAGGTCACGTCATCGGATCGTTTGAAGATCAGGCTGCCATAGTTCGTCACGTCGCTGGTGATCGACCCCGCATTGCCGTTATTGCCGATCTGCAGGGTGGCGCCACTCGCGATCCCGGCGCCACCGGAGAAATCACTGGCGCCGGTCAGGATCTGGGTGCCGCCATTGATCGAGATTCCGCCGGTGCCGCGGATGGCGCCGGAAAAGATGCCGCTGGCATTGTTGACCATAAGGCTCGCGGTTCCGAGCTGGACCTCGCCGCTGCCGTTCAAGGCCTTGACCTGCGCAGAGGCTGCCCCGCTCACGTCAAAGATACCGTCGACGGTGATGCCGCTCGACTGGTTGATCCGGCCCTGACCTGTCAGGGCAAGGGTGCCGCCAGCCGCAACACTCGTCGCGCCCGTATAGGTGTTCATACCGCTCAAGGTGAGGGTGCCGGTGCCGGTCTTGTTCAGGCTGCCCACCCCCGTGATGTCACGGGCGAACGTCGTGTCGAAGCCGTTGGTGTCAATGGTGCCGCCGGCGGAATCAAGGCTAAGCGCCCGCCCCGTCGAGAGGTTGAAGCTCGTGCCGAACCGGAGCGTGCCGCCGTTGAAGATGACCCCATCGCCAGACGGACCGACATCGGCATCACTCGATACCGGCAAGAGGCCCGGGCCAATCGTTATGTCCGCGGCCGACGCACGGGGGGCCATGACGCCTGCAATAATACAGGCGGACAGCAAACTCGCGACAGACGTGGTTGAGCGCAGCCCCCTCGATATCGCCTTCAGGCCGTAAGGTAACATAGGCGAAAACGAAACGTCAGGCGCTGAGGGCACCCGAGAATTACATAGAATCGGCACAGAAAGCCCCCAAAAGACAGCATTTTTCTTTTGGGACTAGCACGCACGTTGCCGTGCAACCAACCTGGAATTAACAAATCGATAACGATTGTGACTGGCTGTTCACAGCCAACCCGACGGAACCCACCTGCCCTGCGGCGAGCACTTCGCGCTGCCGCAGGGGGTTGAGTTCATCCTGTTTCGCCAAGGCCCAGATCCAGACGCCGCAAGTCATGGCTTGACCTCTTCGAAATCCGCCGGCTTCCAGCTCTTGTCGAAGGCCGCCGCCTCCGGGCCATAGATCCAGGATCGCTATGATAATGGTCCCGGTGAGGCGTTAAGTGGCTGGCAAACCAGCGCGAGAACGGGTCATCCCATGGCGAATACGAGCGGTCATCACGAGTGGTGGTGGACGGGCGCTTCGCTTTGCCTGAGCTCCCACTCCTTCAACGCATGAAACGCCGCGATATTTGCCTGTCCCTCGTCCATTGCCCTCTGCATTTGGCCGCTTTGCATCATGTCGTAGCTTTCATAGATGGCATCCATCGTGCAGCCCTTGGGGCTGTTGCACGAACCCTGACTGGGCAGAGGAACCCAGGCGGCCAGTACGACTGTCCCTGCCACCAAGACTGCGCGGTTGATCAGCTTGCTCATCGTCAATGCCTCCACGCTCGGTCCGCGCATTGAACCTCGCAGGTTGCCGCGCGAGCCGTATCTATTCGTCGCCCTGAGTGAAGTATATGCCTATGTTCGATTTCACCATCTGCGGCGAATTCTCGCAGCTTACTGATCAAGAGCCCTCGATCGGAAGAACACTATCCCAGCTTTCCCTGCTGTCTTTCTTTTCGATCAGGATTTTGCGGAGCGCCATCGTCTTCAGCTACTCGTCTCCGCCCCGCAATGCCCAGAGCGCTGCGCCGACGGGGCTCCAGTCGGATAGCTCGCCGCGACGGCCTAATTCGCATGGGTAAGACGCTGCCGGAGCGGAAAACCGGCCGCATAGATTAGTGCAGCCACGAAATGATAGAGCGAGAAGCTGGCGAGGTCCGCCCGCCGGATCAGTGAGAGCGCCATCTGGTCATCATTCAGCATATAGGCAGCGAGCGCCTGCATCCCGACATAGTAGCTCGATCGGACCGGATTTCTTGCAACCGCTTCATCGAGCAGATCAAAGCCGCGCTTCCACTGACCTGCCTGCGCCAGGCGGCTGCCATATTCCCCGAGCAGTTCCATGTCGTTCGGGTTGAGGGCCAGCGCCCGCTCCCCGATCCGCAGTGCCTCGGCCGGCTCCTGGTTGAAGAACAGCATCGTCATCAGAGCCTGTTGAGCCCGCACATTCTCCGGATCGAGCTCGACCGCACGCAGTGCTGCGCTGCGGGCTCTGGAGCTCGCATCGGGCGGTCCTGGCCGACGATTCAGCCGGAAGCGGTCCTCATCGAGATAGAGATAGGACAGCATGGCCCAGCCCGTCGAATAGCTGGGGTAGCGTGCAGTCGTCTGTTCCAGGCATTGCCGCGTCGCGATGTGCTCGTCCGGACCCAGGCTTTGCCTGTACCGGTAGAACCGGAGCATGCACTGATAGGCGTCGAAGCTCTCTGGCCTGCCGTCCTCCGCCTTCACCTGCGAGGTATCGAACACGATGCCATAGGGTTGTGCGACGGCCGTGGCGACCTTGGCGGCGATATCGGATTGGACACCCAGGATGTCGCTGACGCGCAAGTCCGCATCATACACC
>NZ_JBFTRC010000179.1:0-11909 GCF_056399325.1 Allobosea sp. 01N443 | reverse complement strand
CCAGAGCCCTCAGGCTCTCTTGACTATGCTGTATCGCTCGACGGACCGCCTCTGTCGTCGTGGCGCTCCCATGGTGAACCTGGCCCATAGCGCCTCCTTCCACTCACGCGAAAAGACTGCACCATCAAAGCCCGGGATCAAACACCTAGCTTCTATGTTCGCATCGGCTTCTCCGAAAACCGCAATCCACTTTTCGGGCCGATGCTCGAGCAGGACAGGCCGTTCATTCCGGCGCAGAAAAACTCGTATAGGATCGCACCACGACGGCAGCGGAGACGGGGATGGACATGGCGTTTCTCGGCGAACTCCTGACGAGTGTGGCGGACCGGGGCCGCGCACTGATCGGCCTTGAGCGTTTTGCCGGGAACCGCAACCGCTCGCTTGACCGGCTTTGCGAGGACCTGCTGTCAGGGCGCGGTGAGGCCTCCGGCATGGCGTTGGCGCAGGCCGTTCTCGAGCAATGGGAACGGCTCGATCCGCCCGGGCGCCTCGGTTTCTTCCGCCTGCTGCAGGATCGCTTCGGTCCGGATCAGGAGAAGTTGAACGCCGCCATCGCGCGCTACCAGAATGAGCCGGATGCGGTTGCGATCGCAGCATTGCACATTGCCTCCGAGCCGCGCCGGCAGGAACTTTTCCGCCGGCTCAACCTCGCGCCCGGCGGCACCCATGTGCTGG
Source organism: Allobosea sp. 01N443 (assembly GCF_056399325.1). Lineage (NCBI taxonomy): Bacteria > Pseudomonadati > Pseudomonadota > Alphaproteobacteria > Hyphomicrobiales > Alloboseaceae > Allobosea > Allobosea sp. 01N443. The sequence goes on along the minus strand of NZ_JBFTRC010000179.1, from coordinate 11,234 downwards.
TCCGCATGCGGGAGGCGTTGTTCGAGGCGATCGAGGCCGACCCGGCCCTGAAGCCGGTCGATGATGATTTCCGGCATCTCTTCGGCTCCTGGTTCAATCGCGGCTTCCTGGTCTTGCGCCGCATCGACTGGCACACACCGGCCAATGTGCTGGAGAAGGTCATCCGCTACGAAGCGGTGCACGAGATTCAGGGCTGGGATGATCTGCGCCGCCGGCTCGAGCCTGCAGACAGGCGCTGTTTCGCCTTCTTCCATCCGCAACTGGTCGACGAGCCGCTAATCTTCGTCGAGGTTGCGCTGACGGGCGCGATCCCACGCAGTATCGCCGAAGTCCTGAGTGAGGGGCGCGAGGTCCTCCCGGCCCAGAATGCGTCCACCGCGGTGTTCTATTCGATCTCGAACTGCCAGGAGGGGCTGCGTGGCATTTCCTTCGGCAATTTCCTCATCAAACAGGTCGCCGAGGACCTGAAGCGCGAACTGCCCGGGCTGGATACCTTCGTCACCCTTTCGCCCGTTCCCGGCTTTGCGCGCTGGCTCGCGGGCATCGTCGCCGAGCCTGGCGACCCGCTGCTCACCAATGAGGAACTCTCCGAGCTTGCGCGCCCGGTCGGCGAGACCATGGCGCTCGACGAACAGGAGAGGGCCCGGCGTGACAAGCTGCTGGGTCAGATGGCGGCGCATTATCTGCTGCGCGCGCGTGCATCGTCGGGGCGGGTCATCGACCCGGTCGCGCGCTTCCATCTCGGCAACGGCGCAAGGCTGGAACGCATCAATATCGGCGGTAATCTCTCGGCCCGGGGCTTGCGCGAGTCGCACGGCGTGATGGTCAATTACCGCTATGATCTCGGCGACATCGAAGCCAATCACGAGGCCTTCGCCAGCCGCAACACCGTCGTCGCTTCGTCCGCCGTCCGCAAGCTGCTCCGTCCCGTCTCCGCCTGAACGAAAACCCGAGACCTGTCATGGCCAATCATCTGTTCGACCTCGTCACCGCGCGCATTCCCGCACCCGACGCGCCCTTCGCGCTTCTCGATGACGGCCGTCGCTACAGCTATGCCGAGATGGTCGCGGTGTCCGCCCGCTTCGCCAATGCCCTGGTGGCGCTCGGCGTGAAGCCGGGCGACCGCGTCGCCGTGCAGGTGGAAAAGAGCATCGAGGCGCTGATGCTCTATCTCGGCACGATCCGCGCCGGCGCCGTCTTCCTGCCGCTGAACACCGCCTACACGCCGGCCGAGATCGAGTATTTCCTCGGAGATGCCGAGCCCGCGGTCTTCGTGTGCGATCCAGACAAGGCCGAGGCCCTGCGGCCCTACGCCGAGAAGGCCGGCGCCAGGTTGGAAACGCTCGGTGTCGCGACAGGGACGCTCTTCGACAAGGCCGGCGGCGCTTCCGCAGAATTCGCCGATGTCGCACGTGGCCCGGACGACCTGGCCGCCATCCTCTATACCTCGGGGACGACCGGGCGCTCCAAGGGCGCCATGCTGAGCCATGACAACCTGGCCTCGAATGCGCTCGCGCTCGTCGACTACTGGCGCTTCAGTAGGGATGACCGGCTGCTGCATGCGCTGCCGATCTTCCATACGCATGGCCTCTTCGTCGCGACCAATGTCGTGCTCTTCGCCGGCGCCTCGATGATCCTGCTGCCGAAATTCGATCCCGAGCAGATCATGAAATACCTGCCGCAGGCGACCTGCATGATGGGCGTGCCGACCTTCTATGTCCGGCTGCTGCAGGATCCGCGCCTGACCAAGGAGGCGACCCGGCATATGCGCCTCTTCGTCTCCGGTTCGGCGCCGCTGCTCGCCGAGACGCATCGCGAATGGCGCGAGCGCACAGGCCACGCCATCCTCGAGCGCTACGGCATGACCRAGACCAATATGAACACCTCCAACCCCTATGAGGGCGAGCGTGTGGCCGGCACGGTCGGTTTCCCGCTGCCAGGCGTGAGCGCGCGCGTCACCGACCCGGAAACCGGCAGGACGCTCGGTGCCGATGAGATCGGCATGATCGAGGTCAAGGGCCCGAACGTCTTCAAGGGGTACTGGCGCAATCCCGAGAAGACCAAGGCCGAATTCCGCGATGACGGCTTCTTCATCACTGGCGACCTCGGCAAGATCGACCCCGCCGGCTATGTCCATATCGTCGGGCGCGGCAAGGACCTGATCATTACCGGCGGCTACAATGTCTATCCGAAGGAAGTCGAGACCGAGATCGACGAGATGCCGGGCGTGATCGAGAGCGCGGTCATCGGTTGTCCCCATCCCGATTTCGGCGAGGGCGTCACGGCCGTGGTCGTGGTCAAGGCCGGCGCCGAGATCACCGCCGCGTCGATCTCGAAGGCGCTCGACCAGCGCCTCGCCAAGTTCAAGCTGCCGAAACAGGTCTTCATCGTGCCCGAACTGCCGCGCAACACCATGGGCAAGGTTCAGAAGAACCTGCTGCGCGACAGCTATCGCGACATCTACGCCAAGACCGCCAAAGCGGGGGAGTAACCCAGCACCGCGCGGTCAAACCCGCGCGGGCTCCCTGATTTCGATGGTTTCGCCGTCTCCGGGGATCAACAGGCGCTCTGGCCCGATACCGCGCTGTTCGGCGGCCTTGCGCAAGGCCGCCCGGTTGACGCTGGCGTGGTCGAGCGCTTCCATATGGGTCGCGATGACGATGGCCTCGGGGGCTGCTTCGCAGAGTGCCAGCGTCTGGGCGTCGTCCATCACGATCAGGCTGCTGTCCCAGAGGGCACCGCAGGAATGGGTGACGATCACATCCGGCGCGGTCGCTGAAACCGCTTCGAGCAGCGGCGGATAGAGAATGCTGTCCCCGCACCAATAGAGGGTCGGCTCGCCTGGGGCCTCCAGGCTGAAGCCCATGACGGGCCCCATCTTCTCGACGACCGCGCCGCTGCCATGCTGCGCCGGGACGCGCTTCAGGATAATCGGTCCGATCCGCTGGAAGCACTCCACGGGGCTGACTGACTGGAAGCCCGCCTCCACGATCCTGTCCTCGTCGCCGGGGCGGCAGGTCAGCGGCAGATATTTGGGAATGCGCTCCTTCGCGACGCTGTCGAAATGGTCGGAATGCAGGTGCGAGACGATCACCTGGTCGACACCATCGAGAATGCTCTCGATCGGCTCGGGCAGCTCGACCATCGGGTTTGCGGATTTGCCGGTGAAAGATGGACGGCCGTGCATGGGGCCGAAATCAGGGTCGATCAGGAATGTCCTGCCCGCATAGACAAGCTTGAGCGTGGCATTGCGGAGGAGTTGGAGCCGCATGAGTGTCTCCGGATAGTGGCAATGCAGCTCATCATGCGTTCTCCCACTCGCCAGCGGCCAGTTCTATTTTGTGAAGTCGATAGTGCTCAGCGTTGATCAATGCTCGCTCCGGATTGAGATCAAGGAGAAACCCTCGGAGCCTCCCAAAGACCTACGCCTTTGGACTATACATCCGCGAGGGCAGGCGAGCGGGCTCAGCCCTTGGGTTGCGGTACCATGCCAAGATCGAAATCAGCCTCGGCAGCGGATGCTTCGCTGTGCCTGAGGCGGCTCTCCCGCAATTCGCCGGCCGTCTCGAGGATGGGATAGGCGATCGACGTGATGTGCCCGTGGATGCGCTTGAGATCGCGCAGCACGTCGAGATGGATCGAGCTCGTCTCGATCGATTCCGGCACGCCGCTGCGCAGCCGCTCATAATGGCTTTCGGTCGCGCGGCGCTCGGCGGAACGCATCACGGCCTTCTCATCGAAGAGTTGACGCGCCAATGCGATGTCGCGTGTCGCGAGGACGTTCAAGGCCAGCCGCAGGCTGTGGGACACCCGCGCATGCAGTGCGCTGATCTCGGCAAGCCCCTCCGCCGAGAAGCGATAGCCCTTGCGGATCTTCTTCTCGGCCAGTTCCCGGAGGTTCTTGTCGATGACGTCGCCGATATGCTCGAGATTGGTGTTCAACGTGACGATCTCGAGCAGCCGGCGGCTTTCCTCCGTGCTCAGCTCGGACCGGGACAGCCGTACCAGATAGAGCTTGATCGCCTCGTGGATCGTGTCGACACCGTCATCGGCCTGCGAGATCTCGCGGGAGAGCTTGATCTGGTCGCCATCGAGCAGGGTCAGCGTGTCCTTCAGCATCTCGCCGACGCGGTCGCCGAGATGGAGCGTCTCGCGCATCGCGCAGGCAAGCGCTTCCGATGGGCTGTCGAGCACACCGGGGTCGAGATAGAGCGGGCGGATCACGCGTTCGTTTGTCGGCGCGCTCGGCATGAGCCGCAGGACGAGGTTGGAAATTGGTGTGATGAAGGGCAGGAACAGCAGCCCGCCGGCGATGTTCAGCGCCAGATGCAGCTCGACTGCGAGCCGTCCGGGATGGAGAGACAAGGACGAGAACCAGCCGGCGAGCGGGCCGGCGAACGGGATCACGATGACGGCGATGACGAGGCGCGTCAGCAGATTGGCGACCGCGACACGGCGCTGCGCGATCGGGGCGCCGAGCTGGTCGATGACCGGGACCAGGGCATTGCCGAGATTCGCTCCGACGATCAGTGTCACGGCCATGGTCGGGGAGAGCAGCCCGCCCGACCAGAACGAAGCGATCAGCAGCACGATGGCAAGGCTGGAATGGGTCAGCCAGGTCGCGGCGACGGCCACAAGCACGGCGATGACCGGCTCGCCGGCCAGTGCCTGCAGAATCAGCTTGAAGGTCGGAGACTGTGCGAGCGGAGCGGCAGCGGATTTCAGCTCGACGAGCGAGAGCAGGATGAGCCCGATGCCGACCAGGACACGGCCGATATTGCGGGCCCGGTCCATCGCCTCGTTGGCGAGGTAGAGCGCCACACCGACTGCGAGGCAAAGCCCCCAGATCCAGCCAAGATCGAGCGAGACGAGAAAGGCTGCGAGCGCCGTGCCGATATTGGCTCCGAGCAGCACGGCAAGCGCCATCGGCAGGGTGATCAGCGATTGGCCCGCGAACGAGGAGAGCAGCAGCGTCGTCGCCGTCGAGCTTTGCAGCACCAGAGTCACCGCCGCTCCGCTCGCCAGCGCCGTGAAGCGGTTGCGCGTGAAACGCGCGAGCGCCTGTCGGAGCGAGGAGCCGAAAGCCCGCGTGGCGCCCGTCCTGACCAGGCGCACGGCCCAGATCAGCAGAGCCACCGCCCCTGCGAGGTGGATCAGGACCGAGGTGGTGCTGTCGACTGCGTTCATCTCGTACGGTGGTCTCCGAATCGGGGGTGCCAAGGGCCTCGCGAAGCGCAGCCAATCTAGCTGAATTTCATTAGCCGTCTTATAAAATATGTAGGTTGAAAGGGGCCATTTGATGACCCCTCTCCGACCTATTGTCGTCGGTGATTGCTGATCGGTTCAAGCCGCGAATGTACCATAGGGGACGTTTTCCCGGGCATCGCGCAGCGCTGTCGCCCACCAGTGCAGTTGCGCCAGCATGGTTGCCATCGCCTGCTCGGCCTTGGTCGCATCCAGGAGCTGGCCGGTCTCGTCGAACTGGCTCCAGGCATGCGCAAAGCAGACAACGTCGCGGATAGTGGCCGCATGCAACTCGTTGAAAACCTGGCGCAACTGGTCGATGGCGCGCAAGCCGCCCGAGACGCCGCCATAGGACACGAAGGCGACCGGCTTGCCGCGCCACTCCGCCCCGACGAGATCGATCAGGAACTTCAGAGGCGCCGGATAGCCGCGGTTATATTCCGGCGTGACCACGATGAAGCCATCGGCGCGCCCGATCCGCTCCCTGAGCAGGCGCACTGTCGGAGTTTCGCCGCGTGGGTGGCGCTTCGGCAGGTCGAGCGTCAGCGGATCGATGACATCAACGACGAAGGGGCCTTCGCCTTCGATCTGCGACAGCGCCCAGTTGGCCACCCGGTCGCAGAGCCGCCCCTCACGGGTGCTGCCATAGATCAGGGCGAGGTGGATCCTGCGGTCTAACGGGCGGTGCATGGTCGCGCTCCAGGCTGCTTGCACATCGGAAGCGCAGGGTTATAAAACCTCAAGCAAGGTTAAGGTCAAGCGTCGATGAGCAAAGCGGATCACGCCCATTTCTTCGATGAGATGAGCGTCGGCGAGGTGGCGAGGCGCAGCGGGCTCGCTGTCTCCACCATCCATTTCTATGAGGCGAAAGGCTTGATCCGGAGCGCGCGGAGCAGCGGAAACCAGCGCCGCTATCCGCGCGAGGTTCTGCGGCGCGTGGCGATCATCAAGGTGGCGCAGCGCACGGGAATCCCGCTGAAGACGATCGGCGACGCCTTCAAGGCCTTGCCATCGGAGCGCACGCCGACGGCGGAGGATTGGTCACGCCTGTCATCGGTCTGGAAGGTTGAGCTGGAGCGCCGGATCGACCGGTTGACGCGGCTGCGCGACCACCTGACCGACTGCATCGGCTGCGGCTGCCTCTCGGTGAAGAGCTGCCCGCTGCACAATCCCTGGGATCGGTTGGGCGAGCAGGGCGCGGGACCGCGCCTGCTCGACCCCGATTGAGGCTGCCGGTTACGACGCCTTGTGCAGTTGCGAGAGCGGGAACCTGGCGACGTCTGCCAGCAGCTCGGCAAAACCCTTCGCCTGAAGGGCCGCTGTCGCCTTGCCCTTTTCTGCCGTCGCCAAGCTGGCATCGCCTGCCGCGCCGCTGGGGTTGACGTCCTGCGCCATCCAGGCATGCGCATGTAGGCCAGTTGGCCTGAGCCAGGCGTACTCGCCCTGCATCTGGATCGTGCTTGGCTCGAAATGRCCGGCCTTGCCCATGTCGACGAGGTCCGGCCGGAAATGCAGCATCAGCGAGGTCTCGATGTCGCCGGCATGGATGCCGTGATTGGCATCGAGATCGGCATAGACGCCTTGCGGCAGACCGAAGGCGCGCCAGGCGGTGGTGACAGCCAGCATGCCGTGGCGCACGCGCAGTTCGCGCGCGACCACCTTCATCGGGTCGATATTGCCGCCATGCGAGGTGACGATGATGAGCTTGCGCAGGCCGGCGCGCCGCACGCTTTCGCCGATCTCGAGCCAGCTCTGCGTTGCGCTCTCCCAGGACAGCGTCAGCGTGCCCGGCGAATGCAGATGCTCGTTCGACTTGCAGATCGGCAGCGTCGGCAGCACCAGCACATCGAGATTGGCGGGAACCAGCGGCATCGCCTCGGCCAGCATGGAATTCATGATGGTGGTGTCGACCGAGACCGGCAGATGCGGCCCGTGCTGCTCGATGGCCGCCAGCGGCAGCACCGCCACCGTGTTGTCGGGCGACAGCCCCTCGAAATCGGTGGTCTTCAGGTCGCCCCAGAAACGCGCGCTCATCGCTCAATCCGTCCTTGTCTGCTCGTCATTCCGCCGCCTGCGCAGCATCGGCTTGCCAGTTCAACAGCTTGCCGGGGTTCATCAGTCCTTGCGGATCGGCGATCCGCTTGAACTCCGGTTGCGGCGCATCGACCTTCTTCCAGCCGGCATTGTTCAGGACCCAGCTATGCGGGTTCGAGGCCTGGATGCCCGCTTCTTCGGCCTGCGCCATGATCTCGTGCAGGCGCTCGGCCGTGGTGAAGCGCACCAGCGGCAGGCTGGAATGGTAGACCTTGCCCTGCCGGCGCTGGAACTCGATGTGGAAGAGCACATCCTCGTGGAAATGCGTCTCGGCCCAGGCCAGCAGTTCGAGGTTGCGGACCGGCGGGAAGCGCAGTTGCAGATAGGTGATGTCGGGGTCGACCTTCAGCGCATGCAGCGTGGTGTGGTTCCAGGTGTATTCGTAGAGCGGGCCGGGCGCGCCCTTCTCGCGATGCTCCCCGAATGCCGCGGCGCGGGCTTCAGCCGCTGCGCGCGAGAAGGTGACCGTTCCGCCCATCTCGGCAATCAGCCGGTCAAGCTCGTCGCCCTGCGGCTCCGAGACCATCAGGATGGCAAAGGCCTTGTTCTCGCCCAGCCAGGGGGCGAGCCGGCGCAAATACGGGGCAATGCGCGGATCGTGGATGCTGATCAGCTTCTTGGCGATACCGTCGCATTCGGTGAAGGCCTGGCCGAAGGCGGCCGCCTGGCCAAGGGTCTCGAAGGTCGCGATCCGTTCTGCCCAAGCATGGGCGGGTGCCAGTGGCACCTCGACCTCGGTGATGATGCCGTTGACGCCATAGGCGTGCATGACCTTGAGGATGTCCTTGCCGCGCAGCTCGATCAGTCGCGGCTCGGGCTCGACCGTCATGACTTCGACGGCGATGACCGCGCCTGGATTGTCGATCTGCCCCCAGGTGCAGGAACCGGCGCCGGCAGCTCCGCCGGCGATGAAGCCGCCGAGCGTTGCCTGTGCCCGGGTCGAGGGATGCATGCGCAACTCCTGCCCGAGCGGGGCAAGCGCCTTGTCGATATCGAGCATGTTCGCGCCAGCCTCGAACCGGCCCGCGCCGAGCGTGGTCGAGACCACACGGCTGAACCGGGACAGGTTGAGCACGACCCCGCCTTCGAGCGGTACGGCCTGGCCGTAATTGCCGGTGCCGCCGCCGCGAACCGTCAATGGCACGCGATGGCGCGCGCAGGCCGAGGCGACGCGGCGAACCTCGTCCTTGGTCTTCGGCAGGATCACGAGTTCAGCCTGCTTGCCCTCGAGATCCGGCTTCAGCACGGGGGAGAACCAGAAGAAGTCGCGGCTGTGCATCCTGAGCGACGGCGCGTCGTCATAGATGGTCAGATCTGCGAGTTCGGCGCGAAGTGCGGAGAGGGCAGGGCTGGTCATGCTGATCTCGGATTCCGTGGACGGCGCCACCATAGCCGGAAGTGCCGGCGGAGGAAGCCGCGTGGCCGCATGGCGCCGTCGCGGCTGTTGATCACTTCAGGTGTTGCAGATCTGGCGAGGAATTGGGCAAATGCCCGATCTCTGTGCGTAATAGTGCGATGCCGGATTTCCAGCGCGCCTGGCAGCGTGGCATATATGTTGCTCGCTGGTGGCCACAGCGCGGCGCGGACGCCGCTGGCTAGCCTGTTCCTGGAGGTCCGTTCCATGACGATGAAGTATCGCGTGAGCCGTCGCGCTGCGCTCGGCCTGATCGGCGGCTCGGCCGCTTCCGCCCTGATCCCGGTTCCCGGAGCCAGGGTCAATGCCCAGACGCTGGACAAGGTCAGCTACCAGACCAACTGGCGCGCCCAGGGCGAACATGGCGGCTTCTATCTCGCCCTCGCCAACGGCATCTACAAGAAATACGGCATCGACGCCGATATCCGCATGGGCGGCCCGCAGCAGAACCCGTCGCAGCTCCTGCTCGGTGGCCGGGTCGACATGATCATGTCGAACTCGTTCGAGGCGATCCGCTATGCCCAGGAGAACCTGCCCTTCCTCTGCATCGCCTCGATCTTCCAGAAGGACCCGCAGGTCCYGATCTCGCATCCGGGCCAGGGCAACGACACGCTGGCTGCGCTCAAGGGCAAGCCGATCCTGGTCGGCGCCGGCGGACGCACCAGCTTCTGGCCCTTCCTGAAGGCGAAGTTCGGTTTCACCGACGAGCAGATCCGGCCCTACACCTTCAACATGGCGCCGTTCCTGGCCGACAAGACGATCTCGCAGCAGGGTTTCCTGTCCTCTGAGCCCTTCGCGATCCGCAAGGCCGGCGTGAACCCGGTCGTGCACCTGCTCGCCGATTCCGGCTTCGGCAACTACAACACGACCATCAACATCTCGAAGAAGATGGTCGCCGAAAAGAAGGACGTGGTGCAGCGCTTCGTCACCGCGACTCTCGAAGGCTGGGCCGAGTACATGAAGGGCGGTCCGGCGATCGAGGCCGCCAATGCGCTGATCCTCAAGGACAATCCCGACATGGACGGCGAGAAGCTCGCCTATGCCCGCCAGGTCATGAACGAGAACGGCATCGTGCTCTCGGGAGACGCGCTGACGCTTGGCATCGGCGCGATGACCGATGCGCGCTGGGCCGATTTCTACAAGATGATGACGGAGGCCGGCGTCTTCCCTGCTGGCATCGACATCAAGAAGGCCTATAGCCTCGAGTTCATCAACAAGGGCGTCGGCAAGGCTTAGGCGGCTTCCGCCCTTCATGGACCCCGGGTCGGCGCGGCGGCGCCGATCCGTCCGGGATGACCGGAAGACGTTCGACAGCAGCAAGATGGATCATCAGGCTTTGGACACAGCCTATCTGAGCAGACCTCATGTCGAAGGCAGCGGCGCCAGGCCGCTCGTATCAGTCCGGCATGTCTCGAAGCAGTTCGCCAACGGCACATTGGCCGTGCGCGACGTCAATCTCGACCTTGGCACGGGCGAGTTCATCAGCCTGCTCGGCCCCTCGGGCTGCGGCAAGTCGACCTTGCTGCGGATGATCGCAGGCCTGGGTGCGCCATCGACGGGCACGATCGACTGGCCGACGACGAGTCATGACGCCTCCGGCAAGCCGGAGCGCGATCTCGGCTTCGTCTTCCAGGACCCGACATTGATGCCCTGGGCGGATGCCCTGTCCAACGTGATGATGCCGCTGATCCTCAAGCATGTGCCGAAGCGCGAGGCGCAGGAGCGCTCGGCCGAGATGCTGGCGCTGGTCGGGCTGAAGGGCTTCGAGAAATCCTATCCGCGCGAGCTTTCCGGCGGCATGAAGATGCGCGTCTCGATCGCCCGTGCGCTGGTGATGCGGCCAAAGATCCTGCTGATGGACGAGCCCTTCGCGGCGCTGGACGAAATCACCCGTCACCGCCTCAATGACGACCTGCTCGAGCTCTGGTGGAAGACGAAGTTCACCGCCGTCTTCGTCACCCATTCGGTGTTCGAGTCGGTCTACCTGTCGAAGCGCATCGTCGTCATGGCGGCTCGTCCCGGGCGCGTCATGGCCGATCTCGACGTCGATGCTCCCTATCCGCGCGACGAGCTGTTCCGCACCTCGGCCGATTACGCGCATCTGTGTCGTGTCGTTTCCGGCAAGCTCAAGGAGGCGATCGGCTCATGAGCGCGCCGTCCCTGGATACCACCATGCCGCATGTGCCCCATGACGGGACCGATGCGGAAGCGCGCCCGATCTTCGCGGCCGAGCCCCGCATCCTCGGCCTGCCCGCCAGCGCCTGGCCCCGCATCCTGGCGCCGATCGCGGTTGGCGTGCTGGCGCTTGGCCTGTGGGAGTTCCTCGTCCGCTGGAAGGAGATCCCACCCTATATCCTGCCCGGGCCGGTGCTGATCGGGCAAACGCTGATCGCCGACTGGGGCACGCTTTCGGGCTCGCTCTGGATCACGCTGCGCATCACCTTCATGGCGCTCTTCGCAGCCGTGRTCGTCGGCGTCACGC
>NZ_JBFTRC010000178.1:0-11952 GCF_056399325.1 Allobosea sp. 01N443 | reverse complement strand
TCGCGCGGTTCGGCGAGCGGGCGATGCCCTGGGTGATATTCTTGGAACGTTCGTTGAAGGGCATGGGCGTGTGCTCCCGGTCGGCGGCAGTCAGAGGTGACGAGGCAGTTTTAGAGCCACTCCAATCTAATGAGAAATATACTTTTCTATCGCCATTAGGTCGCAGGGCATATTAGAGGATCCCATGGACCTCCGTCAGCTCCGCCATTTCCTCTCCGTCGCAGAAGAGCTGCATTTCGGCCGGGCTGCCGAGCGCCTGGGCATGACGCAACCGCCCCTGAGCCAGTCGATCCAGGCCCTGGAGAGTGAATTGGGCGTGCAACTCTTCGTGCGGACGAAGCGCAGCGTCGCCCTGACGCCCGTCGGCCAGGAATGGCTTGCTCACGCACGTGCCGTTCTCGACAAGGCCGCGGGGTTGCCGGAAACGGCCCGCCGCCTCTCGCGCGGCGAACYCGGCAGCCTGCGCCTCGCTTTCGTCAGCACGGCCGATTACAGCGTGCTTCCCGGGATGGTCAGCCGGTTCCGGCAGAGTTTTCCTCATGTCGCGGTCTCGCTGCGCGAGGCAACCAGCGACATCCAGATCGAGGCGGTGCTGACCGACGAGATCGACGTCGGCATGATCATCGCCCCCGACCGCAAGGCCCTGCAGGCCACGCTCAATTATCGCCCGCTCCTGCGTGAGCCCTTGGTCGCCGCTGTTCCCGAGGCCTGGATCGCGGCCCGCCGCCCGGGTTTCACCGCCGAGACCTTGCGCGCCGAGGCGATCATGGCCGCGCCGCTCATCCTGTTTCCGCGCCATATCGCGCCTGCATTCCACGACATCGTGTCGGGCTACTTCGCCGAGCATGGCGCGCCCCTTGCCGTCCATCAGGAGGCGATCCAGATGCAGACGATCATCGGGCTCGTCGCCGCCGGCATGGGAATCGCGCTGGTGCCGCAATCCATGACCAACCTGCGCCGGCGCGGGGCGCATTACCTGCCTCTGCAGGATTCCGCTCCGGAGATCGAAACCGGCCTGGTCTGGCGCGCGGCCAACACCTCGCCKACGCTGCAGCGCTTCCTCGAGATCGCGTCCTAAGGCATTGGCCTGAAAAGTGGATTGCGGTTTTCGGGAAAGCCGATGCAGCCACAGAAGGCTGGATCATCGGGCCGGATACGATACCCGGCCCGATGGTCCAGGCGCCGTTCCTGCAAGGATGAGCCTGCTCCCGCGGCACGGCCAGGCTGCCCCCGAACAGCAACGGCCGGGACATGCCCGGCCGTCGTTCGAAATCCTGTCCTGGCGGGGCGCTCGGCCTCGCCGTCTCAATCGAGCTTGAACTTGCCGAATTCGCGGTGCTCGCCATAGATGCGGCGGACGGTGCCGGTGATCGAGCGGTAGACGATGGTCTCGGTCTCAATCACGTCCTTGCCGAACTTCACGCCTGACAGCATGCCGCCGTCGGTGACGCCGGTGGCAGACACGATGACGTCGCCCGAGGCCATTTCCGACATGTCATATTTCTTGTTCGGATCGAGGACGCCCATGCCATGGGCGCGCTTGCGCTTCTCCTCGGTGTCGAGGATCAGGCGGCCCTGCATCTGGCCGCCGACGCAGCGCAGCGCAGCCGCCGCCAGCACGCCCTCGGGCGCGCCGCCAATGCCCATATAGATGTCGATGCCGGTCTTGGCAGGCTCGGTGCAGAAGATCACGCCGGCGACGTCGCCATCGGTGATCAGGCGGATAGACGCACCGGTCTTGCGGATCTCCTCGATCAGCTTGGCATGGCGCGGACGGTCCATGACCAGTGCGCTGATCTCATGCGGCTTCACGCCCTTGGCCTTGGCGAGCGCATGGATGTTGTCGGTCGGCGACGCGTCGAGATCGATGACGCCCTGCGCATAGCCGGGGCCGATCGCGATCTTGTCCATGTAGACGTCGGGCGCATAGAGCAGCTTGCCGGCTTCAGCCATGGCCATGACGGCGATGGCGCCGGGCATGTCCTTGGCGCAAAGCGTCGTGCCTTCGAGCGGATCGACGGCGATGTGGACCTTGGGCCCGTGCCGGTTGCCGACCTTCTCGCCGATGAAGAGCATCGGGGCTTCGTCGCGCTCGCCCTCGCCGATGACGATCTCGCCATCGATGGGCAGGCGGTTGAGCTCGCGGCGCATGGCATCGACCGCTGCCTGGTCGGCTGCCTTCTCATTGCCATGGCCGCGCAGGCGCGCTGCGGAGACCGCTGCACGCTCGGTGACGCGGACCAGTTCCATCGACAGATAGCGCTCGATGATATGGGATGAGGCGATGGTGAGTTCGGACATGAGGCTCCCTCGAACTATTCAGCAGTCGGCAATCGGCAGGTCGGACACGCAGGCGCCGAAGGCCTATTCCCGTTCAATCCTTATCACCTGCGGCGGTTCAGCAATGTGACCGTCGGCGGTGACCTTTTCGAGCGCGTCGCGGATCGCCGACTCGCTGGTGGCGTAGGTGATGAGTACGACCGGCACCGGCGCTCCGGAACGCCCCGTCGGGTCCCGGGTGGCGGCGGCTTCCGAACGATGCTGGACGATGCTCTCGAGCGAGATATCGGCCTGCGCCATGCGGGTGGCGATGGCTGCGGCGGCACCCGGCCGATCCGCAACCGCGAGGCGGATGTAATAGCCGCCCTCATGACGCTGCATCGGCGTGCGCGCCGGCTGCTCGAGCCGCGAGACCGGAAGGCCGAAGGGCAAGCCCGAGGTGCCGCTCGCGACATCGGTGATATCGGCGACGACGGCAGACGCCGTGGGATCGCCACCGGCACCGGGACCGACCAGGGTCAGTTCACGGACCGCGTCGGCATCGATCGTCACCGCATTGGTAACGCCCATGACCTGCGCGATGGCGGAGGATTTCGGCACCATTGTCGGGTGCACGCGCTGTTCGATTCCGGTGCGAGTGCGCTCGGCGACACCGAGCAGCTTGATGCGGTAGCCGAGCTCGTCGGCCATCTTCAGATCGAGCGGCGCGATCGAGGAAATGCCTTCCACATGAATCGCTTCGGCGTCGATCTTCACCCCGAATGCGAGGCTGGTCAGAATGGCGAGCTTATGGGCTGTGTCGTAACCCTCGACATCGAAGGTCGGGTCGGCCTCGGCATAACCGAGACGCTGGGCATCCTTGAGGCAGGCCTCGAAGGTCAGCCCCTCCAGCTCCATGCGCGAGAGGATGTAATTGCAGGTGCCGTTGAGGATGCCATAGAGCCGCGAAACATTGTTCCCGGAGAGCGCCTCGCGCAGCGTCTTGACCACCGGAATACCGCCGGCGGAGGAGGCTTCGAACGCAAGCGCCACGCCCTTCTCTTCAGCCAGCGCGGCAAGCGCGACGCCGTGATGCGCAAGCAGCGCCTTGTTCGCCGTCACCACCGATTTGCCGGAGGACAGAGCGGCCTCGACCGCAGCCTTGGCGAYGCCGTCCGAACCGCCGACGAGTTCGACGAAGCAATCGATCTGCGACGAGCGCGCCAGCTCGACCGGATCGTCGAACCAGGTGTAGCCGGTGAGATCGATGCCGCGATCACGGGTTCGGTCGCGGGCCGAAACGGCCGTCACACGCACGGCGCGGCCGCAGCGGGCCGCAATGGCGTTTTCCTGGCGGTTGAGGATGCGCAGCACCGAAGCGCCGACCGTGCCAAGGCCGGCGACACCAACGCGCAAGGGAGCAGGACCGGGTGAGGAAGCGAGCGTCGTCATGCCGTCGGGGTCGCACGCGACAACGGGCGAGTCAACGGAGCGGATGCGCGGTTCGGTACGAAGCCTGGCGCGACGCGCGCAGTTTCTCAGCTCAGGAACGGGAAGCGATCAAGGACTCACGGCGGACACAACATGTGCGCTGATTCGCCCTTCGAGCTCGTCGGTCGATGCCATGGCGCGCTCCTGTAAGACAGGACGTTCGATCTGGGGCTGGATCGAGCCGCATCCGGTCATTCAGCGCGTATCCAGGCTGAAGAACCGTACGCTGGAGCGCGTGACTGCGAAACGGATATCAAACGGCTGGAGGCTGGTGCGGGCTTGGGTCGCTGGTCAGTCGAACCGGCAGACGACCTCGGCTGCGAGCCGTTTCAGCTTGCCATCGGCAAAGGTCAGATGCAGCCGCAGCAGCTGATTGCCGAAGGCCGTGGTCTTGATGGTGTGCAGCGCTTCCAGCGTCGGTCCGGTCCAGGTCGTCGCGTTCTCGACTACGGGGCGCCAGAACCAGGCGGCAGGCGGCACAATGCTGATCGTGCCCAGGCGCTGTTCGGCTTCGGCCTGTTCCAGCCCCAGGGGGAAATAGCGCGCGGCAATCTCCGTCGCGTCCCGGCCGCATTCGTTGGAGCGAGTCGCGGTGAGAATATCGGACACCAGCGGCGAGTTCGTCTGCGTGTTGCGTCCGCGCGAGTAATCATAGGTGACGACGAGGCAGACCAGCGCGAACAGGCCAAAACCGATGCCGATCAAACGGCCTTTGCTGAACATGCCGAGCCCCTGCCCTCAACTGCAAGACCGATGGCGGCGCGTCTGCGCCGGCCATCGCGCACTCGTCTTAGCTCAGCTTACCCAGCTTTGGATATCTGGATGACGTTGTGAAGCGTTTGATCCGCGCCCTTGAGGAAGCGGCCGATATTCCGGGCCGCCTGCCGGATGCGCTGCTCGTTCTCGACGATGGCGATGCGGACGAAATCGTCGCCATGTTCGCCAAAGCCAATGCCGGGCGCGACGGCGACCTCCGCCTTCTCGATCAGCAGCTTCGAGAACTCGAGCGAGCCGAGATGGCGGAACTTCTCCGGGATCGCCACCCAGGCGAACATCGAGGCCTGCGGTGCGGGGAAGTCCCAGCCGGCCTTGCCGAAGCTTTCGACAAGCGCGTCGCGCCGCTTGCGATAGATCTCGCGCATTTCGCGGATGCAATCGTCCGGGCCATTCAGGGCGGCGGCTGCGGCAACCTGGATCGGCGTATAGGCGCCGTAGTCGAGATAGGACTTGACCCGCGCCAGCGCCGCGAGCAGGCGCTCGTTGCCAACGGCAAAGCCAATGCGCCAGCCGGCCATCGAGAAGGTCTTCGACATCGACGTGAACTCGACCGTGACGTCCATGGCGCCCGGCACCTGCAACATCGAGGGCGGCGGGTCGTTCTCGTCGAAATAGACCTCGGCATAGGCGAGATCGGACAGCAGAATCAGCTCGTGCTTCTTCGCGAAGGCGACGAGGTCGCGGTAGAAATCGAGCGAGGCGGTATAGGCGGTCGGGTTCGCCGGATAGCAGGTCACGAGTGCGATCGGCTTCGGCACCGAGTGGATCATCGCCCGCTCCAAGGCGGGGAAGAAGGCCGGAGTCGGCTCTGCGGGAACGGAGCGGATGACACCGCCTGCCATCAGGAAGCCGAAGGCATGAATCGGATAGCTCGGATTCGGCACGAGCACGACGTCGCCGGGGCCGGTGATCGCCTGCGCCATATTGGCGAAGCCTTCCTTCGAGCCCAGTGTCGCGACCACCTGGGTGTCGGGGTTCAGCTTCACGCCAAAACGGCGCGCGTAATAATGCGCCTGGGCGCGGCGCAGGCCGGCAATGCCCTTTGAAGCGGAGTAACGGTCCGTGCGCGGCTTGCCGGCGGTTTCGACCAGCTYCTCGATGACATGTTTCGGCGCCGGCAGATCGGGATTGCCCATGCCGAGGTCGATGATATCGACGCCCTTGGCTCGTTCGGCCGCCTTGATCTTGTTGACCTGTTCGAAAACATAGGGCGGCAGGCGTTTGATGCGATGAAAATCGGTCATTTCGAACATGTCCCTGGACGCGCCGCGAGAACCGGCTCGTCACAATTGTGCGTTGACTGCCCTTAGCATCGCATCTTCGGTCAGGACAGGCCGTAAGACGCAATTTTCGACGAAAGACGCCAGCGTGGCAGGGGCGGCTCGGGCCTCTCCTAGCGGCATGCCCCTTCCGGCCGCAGCCTTCGTGCCGCTCATTTGGCCTTCATCAGAACCGGCAGTTCCTTCAGAAAGGCGTCGCGGAGCTTCCGGCCGGGTATGCCATCCGTGCGTTCCGCGCCGATCAGCAGGCGCGCGAAGACGACGCGCCTGTCCTTGTTGTCGGCCCAGCCGACGAACCAGCCGAGAGGCCGCTTCCGATCGATTTCGCCTGCAGCGTTCCGAAGCCAGATGCTGCCGGTCTTGCCTTTCACCGTCCAGTCTCCGGCGCTGAAGCTGGGAAGGATCGCCCTGGTCATCTCATGGGCCTTGCCGGAAACCGGCAGCGAGCCGGACAGGAGGCGCCTCAGGAAGCCCGTCTGCTCCTCTGGCGAGATGGTCAGCGACGACGAGATCCAGGAATGGGTCAGGCCATTGTTCTGCCCGCGATCACCCGAGACATCGCCGTTGCCATAGCCGAGCTTCGCGACATGGGCTGCGAAGCTCCTGGGCCCGAGCCGGGCGGTCATTTCGCGCGAGTACCAGATAACCGAATCCGCCTCCCAGATCGTCGGGTCGACCGGCTTGCGATCCCGCGCCACCGCGTTGAATCGCGGTTGATAGTCCCAGAGGGGCTTGTGCTGGTCTTCGAGAATGCCCGCGTCGTAACCGATCGCAGCAAGCGGCACCTTGAAGGTCGATGCGGGGCTGAAGCGCTTGTCGCAGGTTCCTTCGCGGTGGAGCGTCTTTCCCGATGCCGCCTCGAGAATGAGCGTGCAATCGAGATACGGCTTCACGGGGACAGTCTGAGCCTGCGCAGAATTGGGCAGCATTGCGCCCGCGATCAGCATGGCTGCGGCGAAGGAGAATGAACGATGGTCCGCTTGCGCCATGGGGCACGGTCTCCGGAACGGCAACGCCCCTGCCCTAGCGAGCCGGCCCGTCCGGGATATGGCGCGATTCCGACTAACTCGAATTAACCTAACCGATTGGTGAAGGCTGCCCTGCCCGGCAGATTGCAGGAGCCAGACGGGACGAGCCAGCCGAGTCGACTTCCGCCCAATAGAATAGGCGGCTAATCGAATCGCCGATTAGTTGGTCGGAACCACGGCCGGCGCTGGCGGCGCGGTCGCGCCGAGGGACTTGGCTTGTTCGCCGGCAGCCTCATTCGAGAGGCGCTTGGCTTCGAGGTTGGTTTCGAGCGTCTTGAAATCCGCCACGGGCTTGCGCGGTGCAGCGCGCGTCGCAGACGTGCCGACCGAGATGTAATCCCGCTCCGTCGAGCGGCTCTCCTTGACGAAGGGCTTCGATTCCTGCGGCGTGGTCGCCAGTCCCGCAGCCTCGGCGACACCCTTCACGCCATCCCCCGCACAGCCGGCAAGAAATGGGGCGCAGAGCAGCAGCAGCGCCAGGAACCTTGTCGTAGGATTGTTGAGTGACATGAGCAGGTCCGGCGCGTTGCAGAATTATCTTTTTACACCATATCGTTTACGTCCTTAATGGGACCAAAATAGGAAGCAAGGGCTTCCGCAAAAGACGTGGCAAGGGGAGACGATTCATGTGCCCGCCAGCCGACGACAAGCCGAAGGGTCCCGCTGGCTCGGACGAAGCGCCTGTGCCGGATTTCGACCTGCTGGCCCAGAACATGGGGCGCTTCATGGAAGAGGCCGGGAAGGTGACCGCTGCCTATCTGAAGCCGATCGAGCGCGGCGAGGCGAAGACCGGCGCCGCCGACGAGGTCAGCGAAATGGTCAAGACCATTGGCCGCGTCGCAGAACGCTGGGTCACGGACCCGCGCAAGATCATCGAGGCACAAGCTTCGCTGACCAGCGACTTCATGAGTTTGTGGGCTTCGACCCTGAAGCGGGCCAGCGGCGAGGAAGCAGCTCCGGTCGCCGAGCCCGACAAGCGCGATGCGCGCTTTGCCGATCCGGACTGGTCGGCCCACCCGATGTTCGATTTYGTCAAGCAGGCCTATCTGATCGGCTCGCGCTGGGCCGAGTCTATGGTTGATCGCGCCGAGGACCTTGACCCGCATACCCGTGAGAAGGCGCGCTTCTACGTCAAGCAGATCGCCAGCGCGCTTTCGCCCTCGAATTTCGTCGCAACGAATCCCGAACTCCTGCGCGAGACGCTCAAGCAGAACGGCGAGAATCTCGTGCGCGGGATGAAGATGCTGGCCGAGGATGTCGAAGCCGGAGGCGGCGAACTCAAGATCCGCCAGTCGGACGGGCGTGCCTTTGAGGTCGGCGTCAATATCGCCACGACGCCCGGCAAGGTCATCTATCGCAACGAGATCATGGAGCTGATCCAGTACGCACCGTCGACCGAGCAGGTCTTCAAGCGCCCCCTGCTGATCGTGCCGCCCTGGATCAACAAGTTCTACATTCTCGATCTCAATGCCGAGAAGAGCTTTATCCGCTGGTGCGTGGCGCAGGGACTGACGGTCTTCTGCATCTCCTGGGTCAACCCCGACGAGCGCCACGCCGCCAAGGATTTCGAGAGCTATATGCGCGAGGGCATCTTCGAGGCCCTTGACGCGGTCGAGCAGGCGACCGGCGAAAAGCGCGTGACCGCCATCGGCTATTGCGTCGGCGGCACGCTGCTTGGCGTCACCCTCGCCTATATGGCTGCGACCAGGGACAAGCGCATCGAGAGCGCGACCTTCTTCACGACGCAGGTCGATTTCTCGAAGGCCGGCGAACTCTCAGTCTTCGTCGATGAGGATCAGATCCGCGCCGTCGAGGAGCAGATGGCCCAGCGCGGCTATCTCGACGGCGCGCGCATGGCCGGAGCCTTCAACATGCTGCGGCCGAACGACCTGATCTGGTCCTATGCCGTCAACAACTACCTGAAGGGCAAGCTCCCGACCGCGTTCGACCTGCTCTACTGGAACTCCGATTCGACGCGCATGCCGGCCGCCAACCATTCCTTCTATCTGCGCGGCTGCTATCTGGAGAACCGGCTCTCCAAGGGTGAGATGACGATCGGCGGGAAGACGCTCGATCTGAAGGCGGTGAAGATTCCCGTCTACAACCTCGCCGCCAAGGAAGACCACATTGCTCCGGCTCAGTCCGTCTTCATCGGCTCGCAATGTTTCGGCGGGCCGGTCGACTATGTCATGGCGGGCTCCGGCCATATCGCGGGGGTGATCAACCCGCCTGGCAAGGTGAAGTACCAGTACTGGACCGGGGGCAAACCCGAGGGCGTGTTCGCCGATTGGGCCAAGGGCGCCGTCGAACACCCCGGTTCCTGGTGGCCGCATTGGCTCGGCTGGCTGACTTCGCAGGCGCCGAAGACACTGCCGGCGCGCGAGCCGGGCGACGGCGCACTGGCGCCGCTCGAGGACGCGCCTGGAAGCTACGTCAAGATCAGGGTTTGAGCCCCTTCGGAGCCGGATGACCTTCCGGATCACAAAAAAGCCGGCCCAAGGGCCGGCTTTTCGCAGAATTGGGTACGTCGATCAGTTCTTCCGCACCACCGGGCGCATCGGGATCGTCTCCTGCGGATTGTCCCAACGATAGGTGATGCCGGCGGAAACGACATGAACATGCGGCTTGGCCTCGGCCGTGTAGAGAACCGCGCCCTGCTGCGGATGCGCTCCGGAATAGTTCACGCTCGCATTCTGGACGTGGAGGTAGGTATAGCCCAGGTCGAACTTGATCCTATCCGAGACCTGATAGCTGAAGCCTGTCGATAACCAGAGGCGGTCATTATCCGAGATGAAGACCGTGCGGTTCTCGTCGTTCACGGCCGAAAGCTCGTAACCGACACCGGCGCGAAGGGTCAGATCGCGGTTGTATTTGTATTCGAGACCCGCCGCGAAGTACCAGCTGTCGTCATACTGGAAGTTCAGGCTGGTGAAAGGAACGCCAAAATTGCTGGCGACCACGGGAATGCGACGGAAACGGCTCCAGTTCGTCCATTCGACACCAAGGTGAGCTTGCCACTGGTCGTTGATGACCTGGGAGAGGCCGAATACGACCGAATCGGGCAGATTCAGGTTCGCCTTGATCGGGTTCGAACCCGCAGCGAGGATCGGCGGGACCGCGGCCGGGGTCTTGAACGTGCCCTCCAGCGAATGATGGATCATCGAGCGGTAGGCCAGGCCGATATTGGTTCCCTGCCACGGGGTCAGCGTCACGCCGAGCTTGTAACCGAAATCGATCGAGTCGCCTTCGAGGATGGTGTTGGCCGCCGTAGCCGTGATGCCAGCTGCCTGCTTCAGATTGGTCTTGAAATACTGCACCTGGAGCGCTGCGCCCACGGCGAGCCAGTCATTCACCTGGTAGCCGACCGTCGGCGTAACGTTGATCGTCGCGACGCGCGCCGAGCGGCCGTAAATCTGAGACGCATTGAATTGGTTTTCGGGTTTCGAGCGCAATCCGAAGGGCACGCCGGTGTGCATGCCGATCCAGAGGCGATCGGTCAGCTGCCAGGCTGAATACGAAGCCGGCACGAAACCGCCATCGCCGCCGATCTCGCCGGTGCCGAGGTTGCTTCCTCCAGCGGCGCCGATCGGGACGATCGCGCCGTTAGGCAGCCGCACCCGTGTTGGCGAGGTCGGATCGTAGCTGGCGCTCGGGGCGATGTAGCTGAAGTTCCAATTGCTGTTGCGGCCTGGAAACATGGTGATCGTGGCCGGGTTGAAGGTCATGGCTCCCATGCCGATGCCGCCGGAGGCCGCGCCGGCAAATGCCATGCCGAGGCCCTCGGCACTCGTTCCACTGCGCAGCGAAAACGAACTTGCCGAAGCGACGCCGGAAACCAGAAGAGCAGCGACTGAAACGGTAGCAGCGGCGGTGTAGCGAACCATGCTCTTCATCGAGTACCCATCCCTAGGATTGACGTTCTTTCGGGCAAATCACCCGCTTCGCCGACGAACATGCCGCGCTCGCGTTTCTGCCGCAATCCCGCCCTGAACGGCACAATTTCGCCATGCTTCTCCATGTGCTTGCACCGCAGCAGGCAGAATCGGCTAAAAATCCGCCGATTCCTGCAGTGCCGATCAAGTCAGCGCGTGAAAAAGATCGTTTATATGCGAACTATCACAAGTTTTGCGCAGGTGGCAGTTCTACGAGCCTACGTCTAATGGTTGCAGAAGCCTTTGCTTTGGCGACGGCCGTTGCATTCCCGCAACAAGTTTCGGGGCCCCCCTGTGCAGTCGCGTCATGCGCAGGAACCGCTTGCCTCGGGCGCCCCGTCCGCACAGGATCGCGCACCTTTGATCATATCGATTGAAACGGGGGAAACGACGTGAAACTGGTACGTTATGGCGCTTTCGGCCAAGAGAAGCCCGCGCTGCTGGACTCCAAGGGCGTGCTGCGCGACCTGTCAGGCAAGGTTCCGGACATCGCCGGCAAGGCGCTGACCTCGGCCTCGCTTGCGGCACTGAAGGCGCTCGATGCCGAAACGCTCCCCGAGGTTCAGGGGACGCCGCGCATCGGCGCCTGCGTCGGCGATGTGCGCAATTTCATCGCTGTCGGCCTCAACTTCGCCGACCATGCGGCTGAGACCGGCGCGCCGATCCCGGCCGAGCCGATCCTGTTCAACAAGGCGCCGAACTGCATCGTCGGCCCCTATGACGACGTCACCATCCCGAAGAACTCGAAGAAGACCGACTGGGAAGTCGAGCTTGCGATCGTGATCGGCGATGGCGGCTCCTATATCGCCGAGAAGGACGCCATGGCCGCGATCGCAGGCTTTTGCGTCTGCAACGACGTCTCGGAGCGCGAATTCCAGACCGAGYGCGGCGGCCAATGGGCCAAGGGCAAGGGCTGCCCGACCTTCGGCCCGCTCGGCCCCTGGCTGGTGACCCCCGACGAGATCGCCGATATCCAGAATCTCGGCATGTGGCTCGAGGTCGATGGCGAGCGCGTGCAGAACGGCTCGACCAAGACGATGATCTTCGGTGCCGCCTATCTCGTGCACTATATCAGCCAGTTCATGCGGCTCGATCCGGGTGATGTCATCACCACCGGCACTCCGCCCGGCGTTGGTCTCGGCTTCAAGCCGCCGCGCTTCCTGAAGGGCGGCGAGGTCGTGGCTC
>NZ_JBFTRC010000177.1:0-11989 GCF_056399325.1 Allobosea sp. 01N443 | reverse complement strand
CGCCGCAGGGCGCGAGACCTCGCCCGACACCAAGCCGGACCGCCTTTGACGGCATCGATGCCGGCCGAGGCGCGGCGGCCTATGGCAATCGCGGCGCAGCCAGCCGTGGGCAGATCAGCATGCCGGCGGGCCGCGGCGGCGGAGGCGGAGGCGGACAGATCGGCGGCGGAGGTCGCGGCGGCGGCGCTCACATCGGCGGCGGCGGCCGTGGCGGCGGTGGACATATCGGCGGCGGCGGTGGCCGCGGGGGCGGTGGTGGCGGTCGCGGTGGACGGCGCTGATTGGGGGACATGATCATGGCACATCACGCTCGGTTTTCAGTCCCGGTCTCGCTCGCTGTCCTGATGATGGCGGGCCCTGCCGCAGCCCAGCAGAGCTTCCCCTCACCCGATGCGGCGTCCGCTGCGCTGGTCGAGGCGGCGCGGGCGCGCGAGCCTGGCGTGCTCGATCGGATCTTCGGGCCGGGGGCCCGCGACGTGCTGAGCACGGGCGATGCCACGCTGGACCGCGAGCGACTCGACCGGTTCAACGAAGCTGCGGCGGAATCCGTCACGCTGACACCGCGCGGCGACGCCGCTCGGATCTTGACGCTAGGGAAGCGAAAATTCGAGTTCCCAATCCCGATCGTGCGGCGCGGCGAGGCCTGGATGTTCGATGTCGCGGCCGGTCGGGACGAGATCCTCAACCGCACCATCGGCGAGAACGAACTGCGCGCCATCGAGGCCTGCCAAGCCTATATCGGCGCCCAGCGCGAGTATTTCCGCACGGACCATGATGGCGACCAGGTGCGCGCATATGCCCAGAACCTGATCTCGACGCCCGGCACGCAGAACGGGCTGTACTGGCCGAGAACCGGGCAGGCCGATGTCAGCCCACTCGAGGGCGCCCTGAGCGAGGCCCTGCTGGATCGCGGAAACCGGACCTATGCCGGCTATCGCTTTCGAATCCTCAAGGCACAAGGACCCTGGGCACCCGGCGGCGCGCATTCCTATGTCGTCAACGGCAACATGATCGCTGGCTTCGGCCTCGTGGCCTGGCCAGCCGAATGGGGCAAGACCGGCGTCATGACCTTCATCTGTGGACATAACGGGGTCGTACTGCAGAAAAATCTCGGCCCGAAGACCAGCGCGATGGCGGAACGCCTGCTGCGCTACGACCCCGACCGCAGCTGGGCCCGGGTCGAATAGGTGGGCGCGCGCGGCAGCATGCCCGATATCGACGAACGAACGGGCCATGGCCGCCGGCCGCTCCATAGTCTCGACAACTCCAAGTAACCGAGGAGAAAGTGAGGGCCTGTTCCACTGCTGTAACGATGAAGCCCCCGTGGTTCGCACTGGCCTCGCGCCGCGCTCATCCAGGATTCGTCATGCATCCCTCGGTAGAACTTCCTGCCTTGATCCTGGCCGCTGCCTGGCTGGTCGTCCTCATTCGATCGCGAGGGCTCGCGCTGGCCGTCCAATTGCTGATTGGCCTGATCTACCCGTTCCTGTGGTTCGCCTATGGGCTGATCGACGCGCCCCTGCCCATTCTCGTGCCATACGTCCTTGCGGCAGGGGCGGTGGTCTACGCGCTTCGGGGCGATAAGGGCCCGCTCGTCTTGAAGTCGTCCTACGTGATGTCTGCGACACTCGGGGTGCTCACGGTCGCTCTCCTCGAATACTGGCAGCACCTGCCAGCAGGCTAGTGGACGTCACCGCGAGACGACTTGCGGTAGCGCCTGCGCCTTTGGCCCCCGAGTGGATTGCGCGCGCTGGAGCGGTTCCCGCGAGCCATCGAGTTCCCGTTCCGCCACCGGTGCCGTGGCCCCGAGAATGAACAGCCTGGTGCCGAGGTTCCGATCCCTCCTGCCGTGCCGTCGTTCCCGGGCACCGGATCAACTGGAGAGACGAGGGCGCCCCTTGAAATTGGCGATCAGCTCGGCGAGCGGGATCAGCCGATGYGAAACCATACCGCCAACCGGGGCGGAAGGGCTCGTGAATATCGCAAAGCCAGTGGCCTGAACAACCGGGGCAAGCTCCGGCAGCGAGAAGGCCATCTTCATCAGCTCGAACGTCTCGCCGGCATCGGCGACGCGCCCAATATGCAGCCGCACGGCTTCCGCAGTCTCTTGGGGCGATGCGCGAAGCAATTGCCCAAAGGCATCCGCCGCGGCCCAGACAGCGGCGTAGAATGCCAGCGTGTTGTCGAACATGCGGCGGGCATCGCCATGACCAGACGCGGCGCTGATTTCAGCGGCGGAGTGGAGCATGCTGATGAAGGCTTCCAGCCGGCCAGCAATCTTGGTCGCCTTCGACCGACGGGAAAACTCGTTGAACATCGTCGCGTCCATCGTTTGGGCTGAGGACGCGATCATCCGCGCAGGCGAAATCGGACAGACCGCAGCGTAAATTTTCATTGTCGAAGCTGCGCTAACACAGCGCTTCGCGCTGCAATTTGCGCCTTCACGCCAATAAATTGCTATTCTCGGCCAAGTGCCGACAGCGCTTGCCCACCAGCCTCGCAAGGTCAGCCGCAAGCGTTCTGCCCGCGAACCTGCAGGCATGTCCGGCGGCCATGCGAATACCTGAATCAGCAGAGTCCCTTACGCGCGATATCTCAACGTCCACAATAAGGTGAGAACCGCTCTCGCGACCAAATTATGGGTCTTCCCTGCCAAGGTTTCGTCCTGTCGGGCCGCGATCTGTCTGACCATCATCTGCGTCCACAACAGGTCTCGGCCAAGACGATTGAGGAATGGCCCGCACTGTTACACTCTCGTTGACGGGGGGATGGGCGGCGATGCTGGATGCGAACGAATTTGGGGATGCGGTCGCCATGCTCTACGAGGCCGCCGCCGTTCCGGAGGTCTGGCCGACGGCGATCGCGCGGTTGGCGGAGATCGCCGGCTGTACCGGGGGGCTACTCTTCGTGCATTCCCGACAGGGCACGAACTGGGTCGCGTCGAGGGAGTTTTCGCCGGTCTTCCAGCGCTTCCTGGATCAGGGCTGGATGGACCGGAACGCCCGCATGGCCGGTCTTCTGGCGCATGGCGGGACCGGGTTCGTGACCGATCACGACCTCTTCACAGAAGACGAGCTGGCCGAGACCGCGCTCTACCGCGATTTCCTGCGGCCCGAGGGCTATGGCTGGGGCACGGCAACGAATGTGCGTTCGTCCTCGGGCGAGACCATCGTCTTCACACTGGAGCGCAAATTCGAGCTGGGTCCGGTCTCCCGTCGCGAGACAGAACTGCTCGACAGCGTCCGCCCGCACCTCGCGCGGGCCGCGGTTCTGGCCTCGAAGCTGCAGATGCAACGCGCTCAGGTCAGCCTCGATTCCTTCGAGAAGGCCGGTTCTCCGGCTGCCCTGGTCGGCACCGGCGGCGCGCTCTGCGCGGCCAATCCGGGCTTCGAGGCGCTGATCGGGCAGATCGTCGTCAGGGCAAGGGACAAGATCGCGCTTGAGGATCCCCGTGCGAACGCGCTGCTGCAAAAGGCGCTGGCCGATCTCGGGCAGGACCGGGTTGGCGATACCCGCTCGATCCCGGTGCCCTGCCGGGGGGATCGCCCCGCGTTCATCGTCCATGTGCTGCCGGTTCGCCGCCAGGCGCGGGATATCTTCTCGCGCGCCCAGGCCCTGCTCGTCATCACGACAACGGCCCGAAGCCTGCGGATCGAAGCCTCGCTGCTGTGTGAGCTCTACGATCTGACCCGGGCGGAGGCAGCCATCGCCGGCGGGCTCCTGGAGGGCAGCACGGTCGAGCAGCTCGCACTGTCGCGCGGGGTCGGCCGGGAGACGGTTCGCGGCCAGGTCAAGGCAGTGCTCGCGAAAACCGGCAGCCGCTCGCAGGCCGACTTCATCAGGCGGCTGGCTCCGTTGACGCTGTCGGCCTGAGCAGCGGGCCAAGGCGGGCATCACCAAGCCGGGCGGCGCCGGGCTTTCGGTCGGGCCGCCCTGCCCCCGCCTCCTGAGTTGGGAGTGAGCAACAGCCTGTCGGAGGCCGGGATGGCTTGGTCGGAGACGGTGCAGAGGGCCGCGCGATCGGCGGCCCTCCTCTTGTTCACCTTGAGCTTCCGGCCAGGGCCGATATCCCCGGAATCATTCTCGCGGGCTGTTGGCCAGGCGTCCGGTGTCCGGCCGGTCCAGATCGAGATGCCGGGTTTCCGGGATCAGGAAGCCGGTCAGCAAGGTGATCGCGGACACGACCATGAGATAGACGAGGAACAGCGAATGCTGGCCCTGCTGGGCGAGATAGGTGTTCACATAGGGCGCGGTGCCGCCGAAGATCGCGGTCGCCAATGAGAGCGGCCCGCTCACCCCGGTCGCCCGGATCTCGGTGGGAAACACCTCGGCCCAGACCGCCGTGTTCACCCCGAACAGGCAGGCCAGGATCAGCAGCGCCGCGATCATCGCCGAGAGCAGTCCGCTGAACTGGTTGGTGATCATGCCGTCCAGGGTGAAGGTCAGGGCGATGAAGCCAAGCCCGAACAGGATGATGAAGGGCCGCCGTCCGAACCGGTCGGCGAGCCAGCCGACCAGCGGGATCGCGGCGAAGAAGACCGCTTGCGCGATGAGGCTCGCCGTCAGTGCCGACTTTGCATCGAGGCCACGGCTGATCTGGGCGAAGGTCGGGCTGTAGATCAGCCAGGTGTAGAACATGATCGAGCCGCCGGCGGAGAGGCCGAAGACCACGGCGACGCCGCGCCAGTTCCGTGCAAGCGGGGCTAGGCCCGTCGTCTTGGCGGCCTGCTTCTGCTTCTTCTCGAAGCTGGCCGTTTCCGTGAGCTTGCGCCTGAGGTACAGGCCGTAGAGCCCGAGCAGCCCCCCCATCGCGAAGGGGATGCGCCAGCCCCAGCTTTCCAGGGCCGCCCGTTCGAGATTGGCATTGAGCAGGAGACCAGTGCAGGTCGCGATCATCGTGCCGAGCACGACGCTCATCCACGACGTGCTGCCATAGAGCGCGCGCCGGTGCGACGGTGYGCGCTCGACGAGATAGGTCACCGATGTGCCCATCTCGCCGCCATGGGCGATGCCCTGGGCGAGGCGTGCAACCAGCAGGACGACGGAGGCAAACAGGCCGGCCGAGGCATAAGTCGGGGCGCAGGCGATGACCACGCTGCCGCCGGCCGTCACCAGCATGGCGAGCGTCAGGCTGCGCTTGCGGCCGACGCGGTCGGCGTAGAGCCCGAAGATCAGGCCACCCAGCGGCCTGGTCAGGAAACCGGCCGCGAATACGGCCAGAGCCGCCAGCAACGCGGCCGATTTATCGTTCGACGGAAAGAACTGAAGCGCGAAATAGGGAGCGAAGATCGTATAGATCGCCCAATCGAACCATTCCAGCGTATTTCCGAAATTGACTGCGATCAGATCCTTGATGCGACGTGAAGTCGGGGCGCGATCCGCCAGGGATAGCTCGGCCGTTGACATGGAATTCCCCTCTTATTGCTTGGTTCTTCGGTTCAAAAATCGGTGAAACCGTCAGCGCAAGGTGGAGCGCCCTTCCAGCCCTTGCCGCGCGTCTCCGTCCGCGCCCGGAACCCGCATCTCGAAGATGTCCTTGACCACCGTGTAGTCAAAATAGCCGAGGCGAGCGATCGGCTTGATCTTCTCGATGTCGAGCTTTCCACTCGGCAAGATGACGGCGTCATCGATATGGATCTTCTCGACCTGGGCGAAGACGATATCGATGGAGCCGACGGGAGAATTGCCTTTGATCCGGTGAGTGCTGACATATCTGCACTCGAACTTGACCGGGCTTTCCCTGACCATCGGAATGCGGGCGTTATCGGCGTATTCCCGGGTGACGTTCAGGCGATCGAATTCGCTCTCATGCGCGGGCAAGGCCATCGCGCTGATGTTCACGGCCTCGCGCAGGTCGAAGGTCGCCATGTTCCAGACGAACCAGCCCGTCTCCTCGGCATTGAGGACCGTGTCCTTGCGGCGACCGTCTGGATACTGGTTCGCTGAGAACATCACCATCGGCGGGTCGAAGGTGAGGTTCTGCCACTGGCTGTAGGGCGCGATGTTCTCGACGCCGGCTGCGCTGACGCTCGACAGCCAGCCGATCGGCCGCGGCACCGTGCAGCTCTTGAATGGCGAAAACGGCAAGGGACTGGGCTCGAGATGGGGGGCGTATTTCAAGGATCATTCCTCCGGCGACGACATTGAACATCGATAATATGCGACCGATATATCGGATGAATAATGGTTTGGAAAGCCGGCGCGGATGAGGTAGGCGGAATCGAACGCCGCTGCGGATCTGCGCAGCGACACAGCACGGCGCGGAAGGGTGAGATGAACCAGTCGGAAGAAGCCGTCGCCGTGCTGCAACGCCTGATCGTCCGGGGCGAATTGAAGCCCGGCTCGATGGTCTCGGAACGTCATCTGATGGAGTTGACCGGGCTCGGCCGGACGCCGGTGCGGGAGGCGATCCAGCGCCTCGCCCTCAGCTACATGGTGCGGATCCACCCCAACAAAGGCATCGAAATCCCCGGCATCTCGATCGAGGATCAGCTCAGCGGCCTGGAGGTGCGGCGCGCCAACGAACTGCTCGCGGTGGAGCTTGCCTGCGCGCGCGCAACGCAGAAGGACATTGCCGCGATTGAAAAGTTGGCGGCCGTGCTTGATGGCGAATTCACGCTGCACGACTATTCAGAAACGGTCGGGCAGACTCACGCGCTGATCATCGAGGCGGCGCATAATCCCTATCTCGCGGCCCTGATGACGCCGCTGCAGTCCCTGTCGCGGCGCTTCTGGGTCATGCATGTGCGCGACGAGCAGCAGGAGATCGCGCGCGGCAAGCGGCTCCACCAGCAGATCCTCAAGGGCATCGCCAGCAAGGATGTGGCCGCAGCCAGCACGGCGTCGCTGACGCTCAACGCCTACCTCGTGGAATTCGCCCTGGCCGTCGTCGGACGGATGGCAACGCCACGATAGGCCCGGCGAACCAAGGGAAGGCCGGCGAGGGTCAAGACGGTCATGGCCAGACAGAATGTCCGTGCGCCGCGCTCCACCGTCCGCGCGGAGCGAGAGCGTGAATTCCCAACTCGGCTTACGGCGTTGGCGTCCATACGCCGGTTCGGTGCAGTCGGGATGAGGAGCGGAGTTCTAGCGCTTTGCCGTCGTGATCGGTCCCAGCGCGAGAATGCTGTCATAGAGCGCGAGCGCTTCGTCGACGCGACCGGCATAGCAGACCGAGCGCGCGCGGAGCTGCGTCTCAGCTGCGTCATGCAGCCGCTCCGACGGCAGGATCGCGGCCTCGCCATGATCCTCGATCAGGGTGATGGTCGTGATCTCCTTCGCGGCGCATTCGCGGGCAAACCCTGGCTCGCCCTGCGCCATTGCACCCGGCACCATCACCAGGTGGACGCCCAGGACAGATGCGGCAAAGACACGGCAAATTCCGGTGATCGGGCCAGCGGCTCTCGAAGCAGCCATCACGTCTCTCCTCGTCCTGCGTGCAGGGAGCAACCATCCGAAGCTGTGGGAGGCTGCCAACTCCGGCCCGGTTTCGGACCGATGCACAATGCTAGGCAAACGCTTCGCATCCGCATCATCGAAACCGATGAGGCCAGCGACCGGATCATGGCCGAGAGCGGATTGGGCTCATATTCCTGTCCCCGCACCGAAGTGCGGGCCGAGGAGGCGTACAAGCCCGCCCGAACGTGTTCAGGCTCTTAGAGCAGGCCCCTGCGAGGCACGAACCGGCGGCGTCGAGTTGTGCAGCAACTGCAGGAGCTTGCCCTGTCGGGAGGTGCCGGTCTTGGCGAAGATATGCTGCAGATGGGTGCGAAGGGTCGGCTCGCTTATGCCCAACATATCGGCCGCTTCCTTGCCGCCCAATCCCTCGGCCAGCGCCAGCAGCACGCGCAGTTCGCCACCGGTGAGCCCATGCAGCCTGGCAAAGGCCTCGCCCGGCATCAGCGGCGCCTGGGCAGGGTCCTGCATGAACACGGCGCAGGATGCGGCAAAGGGGGCAACCGTGCTGCGGCGCTGCCCGGACGCGACTGGAAGGAAGGTTGCGACATAGCCGGTGCCCCCGGCATCCGGCAGGGCCAGCGAATGCGTGTTCGTGTCAATCGCGATGTCGTCGCGCCCGGCCTGGTCGAGGGCCCGCGAGAGGCTGGCGCGCGCCGCCGGATCCGTGGGGGAAAGCCGGTTGTTCACGAGCCGGATCGAGCCACCGGTTCTGACCTGGCGCTCGGCGGCCGCATTCATATAGACGACGCGGCCATCGCGGGCGGTGAGGTAAACACCTGCAGCAAGCGCATCGAGCGTCCGTTCCAGCATCTCCGATTTCAGCACCCTGATATCCAGCGCATCGGAGATGGCGAGCGCGCGGCAGACATGCGGCGCGAGCAGCTTGAAGAGGTCGATATCAAACTTCTGATAATACTCGATCTTTTCGCCGCGAGAGGCGTGCAGCGAGGCCATGCGGCCACCGGTCCGCAGGGCCGGAAACCAGATGATGTCCTGCACGCCGAAGGGCTTCAGCACATCGCTGAAGAACCTGCTCTCGACCAGTTCGGAGTGATTCATCGAGAGCGCGCTGACATCGCCGAGATTCGCGACGACATCGGCAGCGGCCATAGGACTTTTCGCATAATGCGTTCCGAGCTGCACCAGGAACTCCGGCGGATACCCGAAGACGAAGAGCTGGTCGTTCAGCACCTGCCGGAGATCGTGGACGCAGATTCCACCTGCCGTGCTTTCGCAGAGGGCGGCAATGCTTCGGCAGGTGTCGGGCCAATGTTGGGGGTCGAGCGCACAATCATAGATTCTACCGATTGTGTCGGATAACGCCTGGGCCGAGGCTCCGTCGAGATCAGCCATGTGCAATCCCCAGCCCGTCAGTTGCCGCGAGTACCTGCTGTTATTGTCGCCAGTGGGAAAATGCTGCACCACACTGAAGAATGACGCAACCGGATTGACTCGAAATACTCGATCCCTGTGCTTTCTTCCAAGTAATATGACGCAAGGTTAATCATCGCTTCCGTCGCTCGTTCCTGTCGCTCCAGCGCGCGGAATKAAAGTTCGCAGTTTCGGCGAAACCCTGCACCAGCACTCAGGATCCGACGCGCGGCGCGAGATCCAATGCGGTGTCAGACCGTTTCATGCTAGCGCGCCCGGATGAGGTCAGCGGCAGGCGGAGCAGCAAGCAGGCTCATTGGTTCCGACGATGTGCCAGCTTCAGTCGGATGCGTAGCATCGCGCCTCACCACGCTCCGACATCGCCACTCCAGGAGGCTACCATGCTCGCTTCGGCTCCTGCGCTCCCGCTGGCTACAGACTGCCCCCTCGAAATCCCCCGGCTGCAGCCTGTCCCGCCGCCGGTCCACCAGCCTTCTGACCTCTGYGGCACTGCGGCAACCACGAAGGCGGGGCCTGCCGCGGCCCCGCTGCAGGTCACGCCGGAGCTCATGGAATTCTACCGGAACCGCGCTCATGATCTACGGGCCGAGGCGATCCGGAACGCGGAAAGCAGTGTCTGGTCCTTCCTCACGAGGATCGTTGGGCCGCGCTGACGGCACGTGGCGATGAGGTCCGGGATCCATCGCGAGCCGATGGGCCGCCCCTTGCGGCCCTCCGGGGAGCCGGAACCTGTCCGCTGCAGACCTGGCTCCGAAGCATGGCGGCACCCCTGCCCTAGATTGGCGCCGCCTTCGGCGGCGGAACATGATCACGCCCTGCGCCAGGCGAGCCACGCGCTCCAGAGCAGGCTCGAGAAGAAGCCTTCGGGCCGCTCGAAGCCGGCGCGATCGAGCAGTTCATGACAATCGGCCCTTGGCTCACCGCATGCGAAATCGCGCATCGGGCACCCTGCTCACGCAGCCTTGCGCGAGACTCTGCCCTGCAGGGACAGCGGCTGCGATGATGGGCCGATGACGTCTTCGGTCAGCCTGCCGCATTCCACCATGATCCCCTCGCCGAGATCGGCGAGCGCCATGCTGTCGTCGATCAGCTTTTCGGACAGGCTCATCGCGGCCTCGATCTGGCCGGCCTGGAACGCCATGAGGCCATCCGCGTCCTTGATCTCGGCGGCTGCGCTCAGCCGCGCGAAGCCCAGGTCCATGCAGCTCCGCAGCATCCTCATCTGCAGCACGCCAAGCTTCTGGGCGGCGTCCAGGGCGAGCCTGTTCGTCTCGACTGCGACAGTCAGAGAATTTTGCAATGGGTCCATCAGGGTGTTCGAGAGCTCAGGCATGGTCGCGTCTCCCTTGCTGTGATGGTGGGACGACAGCGCCTGGAAGGTGGCCGCGCTCGGGCCGCTTTCGGGCCGTCCTAGCCAAGATCGGATCGTCCCATCGCGGCGACCGTGGACAGCGCGGCCGATATCCGCGAACGAACCAACCGCGGCCCGCCGCAGTCTGGGATGAGGCTGCGCCGCATGCCGGGATGATGCCCGCGTTGTGCTCGTGGATGATGGCGGTTTCCTGACGGGAGAGTTCGTCGCCCCCCGCGCAAGCCGCGGGACCGCGTTGCCCGTTGACGAAGTCGTGACCCCGGCCAGGAGCCCGGCAGCCTCAACGCCGCTTGCGCCGCGCAGGGGCAGGTTCAAGATGAGATAGAGGCTTGGCTGGCTCCGTCACCGGAATGCAGGTCCGCGACGGGTTCGCTACGTGAGTTCCGTCGTTGTGTCTGAGGGAGCGTCGCATGCTTGTGAGACATCACGTCAGGGCTGTCTGGCTGCGTATCGGGGTCGTGCTGGCACTCGCTGCACTCTTTGTCGCCCCGATGGCGTTCAAATAGCAGCGCGAGACGGCGCCGAGCCGGGGAGCGGGATCCGGCCGCCCGGTTTGCGCCCGCGACAGCCGGCGGCTCAAGTCACACGCTCGCGGGTCAGGCTAAAACGTGAGTCCGCCGAAGACCTTGCGCGCGATGACTCAACGTCCACAATAAGATGAAGAGGGCCCCGCGACCGGACTGCGAACAGTCCTGGCCCGGCGACCGGCCAGGCAATCATCTGCTCCGGGCAGCCTGACGACCGACGATCCATGGGAGGGTTTCGCGCCGGTCGACCGTGGAGCCTTCCGCCGCGACCAGTCGATTTACAGGCCGGGCGCTCCGCCCATAATCACCGCAGATGTGCCGATCTGTCTTCGGGCAGGATACGATATCGGCTCCGATGATCCAGCGAGGCGACGCGCGGAATGGAACATCTGTTTTCGGCCGTCGAGCCCTATATTCACGAATATGGCGCTGTCGCCATCTTCGTGATCCTGTTTCTGGAGTCGCTCGGGGCACCTTTGCCGGGAGAATCCGCGCTGATCTTCGCCGGCGTACTCGCGTCCCGCGGCGAGCTGTCCTTGTCCGCCGTCCTCTTCAACGCCTGGGTGGGAGCTGTCCTCGGCGACAATGTCGGCTACCTGATCGGCCGGACCTTCGGCCGAGCCGTCATCCTCAAGCATGGATCGCGGATCGGATTGACACCTGAGCGCTTCAATCACGTCGAAGCGGTCTTTGCACGTTATGGTCCAGCGACGGTGGCCGCGGCGCGGTTCGTCAACATCCTTCGGCAGCTCAATGGCATCGCCGCCGGCACGACCGGAATGGATTGGCGGCGCTTCCTGCTTTTCAACGCGCTCGGCGGCGCGCTGTGGGTTGCCGTCTGGGGTGCCGGCGCCTTCTATTTCGGCACGCATATGTCCGGGATCGCGACCTACATCCCGCGATGGGGTCATGTTGGGATAAGGGTGCTCCCGCTCGTCCTGGCAGCCATCGGCGCGATCGTGCTCCTCGTCTGGCTTTGGCGCAGCCGCAAGCAACAAGGCTCGCCGCAATAGAGGTCCGAAAAGAAAACCGAGGAGCTTTCGCGCTCCGGGATGACTGAGCCCTTCCTTGGTTTAGTCAGGGCCCCTCGTAATAGGTCGCGTCGTCCTGCAGGATTTCGGGCCTTGGCGAAGTTCCGGTCTCCTTCTTCGTGCCCGGCAGGACTTCGAACCAATTGTCGAACTTGACCATTGTCGAACCGAGCTGCGCGAGCACGGCGGGATTTCCTGCCATCCTGGCC
>NZ_JBFTRC010000176.1:0-17799 GCF_056399325.1 Allobosea sp. 01N443 | reverse complement strand
TTCGGGGCCGGCCAGGATCTCAACGAGACCAAGACCTTCGATCCCGACCGCGCGGAATTGTGGATGGGCGAGTGGGAGCGGCTCTACGACCGGATCCGCTCGCTCTCGAAGCCGCTCGTCGCGGCGCTGAACGGCGTGGCGGCGGGGTCGGCCTTCCAGGTCGCGCTGCTCTGCGATCTGCGCATCGGCCATGCCGGCGTCACGATGGGCCAGCCGGAGATCAACTCCGGCATCGCCTCGGTGACCGGCCCCTGGATCATGCGCGAGATGATCGGGATCGCCCGCACCATCGACCTGACCCTGACCGGGCGGATGATGGATGCCGACGAATGCTTCCGGATCGGCCTGATCAACCGGATCGTGGCGAAGGACAAGGTGATGGAGGCGACCCTTGCACTGGCGCAGGAGCTGGCCGGCAAGCCGCCCGTCGCCATGCGCCTCAACAAGGCCCGCTTCCGCGAGGTCACCGAGGCAAGCTTCCGCGAGTGCCTGGTTGCCGGCATCCGCAACCAGCGCGAGGCCTACGGCACGGGCGAGCCGGCCCGGATGATGGAGCAATTCCTGGCGATCCGGGCTGCACGCAAAAGCGCCTGACGGAACCACGCGCCTGACGGGATGGCGGGCCTGACGATCTGATCACCTACGGGGACATGCGGAAAACCGCTGAAAAAGGGGAGATGAAGATGACGAACACGATGACGAAGCCGACGCGGCGCACCCTGCTGCAACTGGCGGGCGGCGCAGCTGCGGGCGCGCTTGCAGCACCTTATCTCACCGGCACGGCGCGTGCCGCCACGCAGATCACGGTCGCCGACCCCGGTGGGCCGTTCGGGCCGGCTTTCCGCAAGGCCTTCTACGACCCCTTCGAGAAGGCGACCGGCAACAAGGTCGTCAACGTCGCCCGCGAAGCGGAGCCCACCGCCCAGTTCAAGGCGATGGTCGAGACCAAGTCCTATACCTGGGATGTCTGCACGCTGACGCTCTCGGCGCGCGATATCCTGAAGACGCAGGGCTTGCTCGATCCGATCGGCTTCGCGCATGCCGATGTGCCCAGGCTGATGCCGGAAGCGATCTCGCCCGAGTTCATGGGGACGGATGTCTATTCGACGATCTTCGCCTACCGCACCGACCGGGTGAAGAATGCCCCGGCGAGCTGGGGCGATTTCTTCAATGTCGAGAAGTTCCCGGGGCGCCGCGCCCTGCGCAAGAACCCGATCGACACGATCGAACAGGCGCTGCTCGCCGACGGCGTGCCGCTCGACAAGCTCTACCCGCTCGATATCGACCGGGCCTTCAAGATGCTCGACAAGATCAAGCCGCATGTCGCGGTCTGGTGGACAGGCGGCGCGCAGTCGACACAGCTGCTGCAAAGCGGCGAGGTCGACATGCTGCCGGGCTGGAACGCGCGCCTGCAGGCCGCGATCGACGGCGGCACGCCCGCCAAGATCGTCTGGAACCAGGGGCTCTATTCGATCGAGGGCTGGGGCCTGCCGAAGGGCGGACCCAAGGCCGATGTCGCCCGCCAGTTCATCCGCTTCTGCTCGGACCCCAAGGCGCAGGCCGTCTTCACCGAGGTTCTCGCCTACGGCCCGACCAATCTCGACGCCTATCAGACGATTCCCGCCGAGCGCGCCAAGGTCCTGCCGACCTCGCCGGAGAATCTGAAGCTGATGGCCATCGCCAACGAGGATTGGTGGAGCGCCAATCGCTCCAAGGTCACCGAACGCTTCAACTCCTGGCTCCTGGCCTGATCCGATGGCGACGAGCGCAGGCATGACCGCGACCCAACCGAAGACGGCCAAGCTCGTCGTCGAGGGCCTGTGCAAGCGCTACGGCGCGACCACCGCCCTCGAGCCGAGTTCGCTCAGCGTCGCCGAGGGCGAGTTCCTCACCTTGCTGGGGCCTTCGGGCTCCGGCAAGACCACCCTGCTGCAGCTCATCTGCGGGCTGGTCGAGGCGAGCGAGGGGCGGGTGGTGATCGACGGCCGCGACCAGTCGGCCACGCCGGTTCACCAGCGTGATATCGGGCTCGTTTTCCAGCATTATGCGCTGTTCCCGCACCTGACCGTGGCCGAGAACATCGCCTTTCCGCTGAAGATGCGGGGATGCGCGAGCGCGGAGGTCGCAAGCCGTGTCGCGGCGACGCTGGACATGGTGCATCTCGGCCATCTCGCCGGGCGGTTCCCGCGCGAATTGTCCGGCGGCCAGCAGCAGCGCGTCGCGCTGGCGCGCTGCTTCGTCTACCAACCCTCGATCATCCTGATGGACGAACCTCTCGGCGCACTCGACAAGAAGCTGCGCGAGCACATGCAGATCGAGATCAAGCGGCTGCACCGCGAGAGCGGCGCCACCATCGTCTATGTCACGCATGATCAGGAAGAGGCGCTCGCGATGTCCGATCGCATCTGCCTGATGAACCATGCGAAGATCGAGCAGCTCGGCACGCCGCGCGACATCTACGAGCGCCCGCGCACGGCGTTCGCGGCCGATTTCATCGGCATCTCCAACATCTTCCGCGGCCGCGGGGACGGCAATGGCACGATCGAGACGGTGCATGGGCGCTTCGCCCTGCCGAGCGGCGCGCGCTGCCAGAGCCAGGACGCCGCCCTCGTCATCCGCCCGGAAAACCTGCATCTCGGCGCCCAGGACGGCAACGCCGTGAACGGCTGCGTCCGCGAGGTGGTCTATGCGGGCTCCGAGACCCGCGTCATCGCCGCGCTCGACGACGGCAGCCCGCTCGTGCTGCGCCTGGGGCCCGACGACGTGGTGCCCGGGATCGACGAGAGGATCGTCGCCGGCTGGGCGCGCGACAAGGCGGTACTGGTCGCATGAGTGCGGTGACCCTCAGCAGCGCGCCCGCGCGCCCGGCCAGGCTGCGCCTCAGTGCGCTCTGGCTGGCGGTACCCGGCCTGTTGTTCCTGGCCGTGTTCTTCGTCTATCCGGTTGCGCAACTGCTCGGCCTGAGCATCGTCGATCCGGAGAGCGGGGCCTTCTCGGCCGGCGCCTATCAGCGGATCGCCGCGACGGATGTCTATCTGCGCGTGCTCGGCATCACCTTCCGCATCGCCGGCTGGACGGCGCTGTGGTCGCTGCTGATCGGATACCCGCTCGCCTACTGGATCGCGCGCCTGCCGAACATGTTTCGCGGCCGCATGCTGCTCTTCGTCATGGTGCCGTTCTGGACGAGCTATCTCGTCAAGACCTTCGCCTGGATGATCGTGCTCGGGCGCAACGGCATCATCAATTCGCTGGTGACCGGCTCCGGCATCGTCGACGAGCCCTTGCCCCTGCTGCACAACCAGTTCGGCGTCATGGTCGGCATGGTGCACGCCATGGTGCCGCTGGCGGTGATGACCATGCTCCCGGTGATGGCCGGAATCGACCGGCGCCTCGTCCAGGCGGCGCAGACGCTCGGGGCCGCGCCGGCGCGCGCCTTCTGGCTGGTCTATTTCAAGCTCTCGCTGCCGGGCGTGGCCGCGGCCGGCCTGCTCGTCTTCATTTCCTCGCTCGGCTTCTTCATCGTGCCGGCCTTCCTCGGCGGGCGGCAGGAGACGATGCTCGCGCAGCTCATCATCACGCAGGTGCAGGAGCTGCTGAACTGGTCCTTCGCCGGGGCATTGTCGGCGATGATGCTGGTGGCAGCCCTGGTCTCCTGCCTGATCTACGATCGGCTCTTCGGGCTCTCGACCATCGCCGGCGGTTCGGCCCAGGTCAGCACCGGTCGTATCCGCGACCTCGGCCTTGCGATCCTCTCGGCCGTCGCCACCCTGTCGGGCCATCTCGCCAGGCTGGCGCAAACCCTGCTCGGCAAGCGCGTCTGTGCCGGGCTGCTGCCCGGCTTCTGCTGGCTCGTCATCGCCTTTCTGGTGCTGCCGACGCTGCTCGTCATCCCGCTCGCCTTCACCTCGTCGCAGTTCCTCGAGTTTCCGCCGCCCAGTTATGGCCTGAGCTGGTTCCAGACCTATTTCAGTTCGCCGCTCTGGATCCAGGCGACGATCCGCTCCTTCGCGGTTGCCTTCGTCACCGCGCTCGCGGCGACCGCGATCGGCGGCTTCGCGGCTCTGGCGCTGGCTAACAGCCGCACGCGCTGGGGCGGGCTGATCTTCGCGCTCTTCCTCGCGCCGATGATCGTGCCGCGCATCGTCGTCGCGGTCGGGCTGTTCTATCTCTTTGCGCGGCTGGGATTGATCGCGACCGATCTCGGCCTCGTCATCGGCCATACCGTGCTGGCGATCCCCTTCACGCTGGTCACCATCGCCGCCGTGCTCAAGACCTATGACCAGCGCCTCGACCAGGCGGCCGCGACGCTCGGCGCCAACCGGCTGCGCACCCTGACCGGCGTCACCATCCCGCTGGTGAAGGGTGGTCTCGTCGCCGCCTTCCTCTTCGCCTTCATCACCTCCTTCGACGAGCTGACCATCGCGATCTTCGTCTCGGGCGGGGTCAAGACGACGCTGCCGAAGCAGATGTGGGACGACATGATCCTGCAGCTCAACCCGACGCTGGCAGCGGTCTCCGTGGTCGTCTTCATCGTGGTGACGACGATGCTGCTCATCGCGGAACGCTTCCGCTCCCCTTCCTGATCGACCGAACCAGCGACCGAGCATGACCTCCTTCGATGATGACGGCTTTGTAGGCCTTCTGACCGCGCGCGCCGCGGCCGAGCCGGACCTTGTCTATGCGCGCTTCTGCGGCGAACCGGTGAGCTATGCCGGGATCGAGCAGCGCTCCGCCGCCTTCGCGGTGAATCTCAGGGCGCGCGGCATCAAGCCGGGCGACCGGGTCGCCGTGATGATGCGCAACTCGATCGCCACGATCGCCGTCGTCTTCGGCCTGGCCAGGGCCGGTGTCGCCTGGGTGCCGGTCAATGCCCAGCAACGCGGCGAGGGGCTGCGCTATCTGCTGACGCATTCGCAGCCGCGCCTCGTCGTCGCCGATGCCGAACTGGCACCGCAGATCGCCGAAGCGATGGCCTCGGAAGCGGCGTTGCCGCAGCTCCTGCATGCGCCCGGCGGCGAACTCGACGCCGTCCTGGCCCGCAACGAACGCTTCGACGAGCCGGCGCCCTCCGCCGATGCCGTCTTTGCCATCATGTACACATCCGGGACGACGGGGCGGCCGAAGGGCGTGGTCGTCTCGCATCGCATGTTGCGGCTGGCGGCGGAAAGCGTCGGCCGCCTGTCCGACGCAAGGCCGGGCGAGGTCTTCTTCGTCTGGGAGCCGCTCTACCATATCGGCGGTGCGCAGCTCCTGCCGCTGCCGATGATCCGCGGCATCACGCTCGCCATGGTCGAGCGCTTCAGCGCCAGCCGCTTCTGGGCCCAGGTCCGTGAGGAGGGCGCGAGCCATATCCACTATCTCGGCGGCATCCTGCAGATCCTGCTCAAGCAGCCGCCTTCGCCGCTCGATCGCGAGCATGGCGTGCGGATCGCCTGGGGCGGCGGTTGCCCGCCCGAGATCTGGCCGCAATTCCGCGACCGCTTCGGCATCGGGATCCGCGAGTGCTACGGCATGACCGAGGCCTCGAGCCTGACGACCTGCAACGTCGCCGGCGTGCCCGGCTCGGTCGGCCGGCCGATGCCCTGGTTCACGGTGAAGCTGCTGGACGGGGAGGGCAGGCCGGTGGCGACCGGCGAGCGCGGCGAGATCGTGATCGAGACCAGCATCCAAGGCGCGATCTTTCCCGGCTATCTCGACAATCCCGAGGCGACGGCGAAGGCGTTGCGCGAGGACGGTTTCCATACCGGGGACCTCGGTTCGTTCGATGCCGACGGCAACCTCTATTTCCACGGCCGGATGACGGACAGCGTGCGCTGCAGGGGCGAGAACGTCTCGGCCTGGGAGGTCGAGCATGTCGCCGCCGAGCATGAGGCGGTCGAGGATTGCGCGATGATCGGCGTGGCGGCGGATGTCGGCGAGCAGGACATCAAGCTCTTCGTCAAGCCGCGCGACGGCAAGGTCATCGATCTCCAGGGGCTGTCCAACTGGCTCGGCAAGCGCCTCGCCCCTTACCAGAACCCGCGCTACATCGCCGTCGTCGACGAGTTCGAACGCACGGCGAGCCAGCGCATCATGAAGCACAAGCTCTCGCCCCGGCTCGACGACTGCTGGGACCGGGGTGCCACCGCGATGAGACACTGACATGGCCGGCTGCGATATCCTGATCTCGGGCACCGGCGGCTTCGCCGCGCGCATCGCCTTCGACATCGCCGCGACGGCCGACGAAGCTGTCGAGGTCATCATCGCCGGGCGCAATCGCGAGCGGCTGAACTGGCTGCGCACCGCCGCGAATGCCCGTGCCGCGCTGTTTGGCAAGAAGGCGCGCTTTCGGACGCACGCCATCGATCTCCTGGCGCCCGATGCCTCGGACGCGCTGCTCGCGGCGACGGACCCCCGCATCGTCGTGCAGGCGGCCTCGATCCAGACATCGCAGGTCATCGCCCAGAGCGGCAACGCCTGGACGCAGCTCGTCGCCGAAGGCGGCCTGAGCGCGACCGCCGTCTTCCAGGCCCTGATCAGCGCGCGCGTCGCAGCCGCCATCACCGCCCGCGGCAAGCCGGTCACGCTGGTCAATTGCAGCTTTCCCGATGTCGTCAACGGCATCATCGTCACGCTCGGCCACGCCGTCGCCTGCGGCATGGGCAATGTCGCGATCCTCTCCAACGTCTTCGGCGGCTCGGCCGCCACGCCACCGGGGGTCGATCTCAAGGTCCTCGCGCACTACCAGAATCTGGCCGCCTGGCGCCGCCGGCCCGAGGAACGCGGCGGGCGGGCGCCACGCGTCTGGCTCGACGGCGCCGAGGTCGCGGATGTCTACGGGCGTTTCGCCGATATCCAGCTCACCCCCGAGCCGGTCATCGAAATCTCGGGGGCGAGCGGCGTTCCCATGCTGCTCGCCATGGCGGCCGGCAGGCCGTGGCGCGGCCATGTGCCCGGCCCGAACGGGCTGCCGGGCGGCTATCCCGTGCGGCTGAGCGACGGGGCGCTCGAACTCGACCTTCCCAGCGCTGTCGCCAAAGCCGAGGCGATTGCCTGGAACGCCTCATTCGAGGAGGAGAACGGTCTCGTCGTCTCGCCGCAAGGCCATGTCAGCTTCACCGGCATCCTCGGCGACAGGCTCGCCGACCATGTTCCGGCGCTTCGCAAGGGCTTCCCGGTCCGGGAGCTGGAAACGGTTTGCGAGGACCTGCTTCAGCTGCGCTCCGCCCTAATGCAGGTCTAGAACATGCTGCGGAAATGGGGCAACGAAATTCTCTAAGCTACTGGAGTTGATCCAGTTTTCTGCGTTCGGCCGATCTCGTCCAAACGCAGCGTGATCGAGCCTGCCTCGATCGGGGATCGCGCGCCGCCGCGCCTTGCCCGGGGCGCCGACGCGCCAGGTCCGCCCGGCAGCGCCTCGACCTGGACCCCCAACACCTCATCATGGGAATGATCCGCAGCATCGCCTGCACGGCGTCGAGGAGCAGTTCCCTGGGCGGGGGTGACTTGCGAGACGAGGATGGTCTTTGCGCTGCGCGCGATCAGGGTGGCCCGGCTCGCCATCTCCAGCGGAAGAGAGCGCGAGCAGCAGCGATCAAGCTCGGGCATGGCGCCGATGTCGGGATGGCCATCTTTTTGCAACATGCTCTGGCGGCGGGCGACGCATGAGAACGCGAATGCCCTGACCATGCCGTGTTCGTCGCCCATTCATACCGAGTGAGGAGGTCCCGATGACCGGCCAAGCCAGCAACCCGAGCCTCGATTCCCGCCTCGGCGAGGTGACGGAGCGCATTGTCCGGCGCTCCCGCGACACGCGCCGGCGCTATCTCGACCGGCTGGCCGCAGCCGCCGAGGCCGGACCGCGCCGCCAGCGGCTCGGCTGCGCCAACCAGGCGCATGGCTTTGCCGCCTGTGCGCCACACGACAAGGCGATGCTGCGCTCCGGCGCGGGCGCCAATCTCGCCATCGTCACCGCCTATAACGACATGCTCTCGGCGCATCAGCCCTATGAGCGCTTCCCCGAGCTGATCCGCGCCACGGCGCGGGCGGCAGGCGGGGTCGCGCAGGTCGCCGGCGGCGTGCCCGCCATGTGCGACGGCATTACCCAGGGCGAGGCCGGCATGGAGCTGTCGCTGTTCTCGCGCGACGTCATTGCGCTGTCGACCGCGGTTGCGCTGTCGCACCAGAGCTTCGATGCGGCCGTGTTTCTCGGCATCTGCGACAAGATCGTCCCTGGCCTGATCATCGGTGCGCTGTCCTTCGGCCACCTGCCGGCGGTGTTCATTCCGGCTGGCCCGATGACGTCGGGCCTCTCCAATGACGACAAGGCGAAGGCGCGCCAGCTTTTCGCCGAGGGCAAGGTCGGCCGCGAGGCCCTGCTCGAGGCGGAGGCGCAATCCTATCACGGCCCCGGCACCTGCACCTTCTACGGCACCGCCAACACCAACCAGATGGTGATGGAGATCATGGGGCTGCACCTGCCGGGCGCCTCCTTCGTCAATCCCAACACGCCGCTGCGCGATGCCCTGACCCGGGCGGCGACCGAGCGGGCGATGGCGATCACCGCGCTCGGCAACGACTATATTCCGGTCGGGCGGATGCTGGACGAGCGCGCCTTCGTCAATGGCGTGGTCGGCCTGCATGCCACCGGCGGCTCGACCAACCACACCATGCATCTCGTCGCGATGGCGGCGGCGGCGGGCATCCAGCTGAGCTGGGACGATTTCTCCGACCTCGCCCAGACGACGCCGCTGCTGACCCGGATCTATCCAAACGGCAAGGCCGACGTGAACCATTTTCATGCTGCCGGCGGCATGGGCTTCGTCATTCGCGAATTGCTCGGGGCAGGGTTGCTGCATCGCGATGTCGAGACGGTCTGGGGCAGCGGGCTCGACGCCTATGTCCAGGAGCCCGCGCTCGGTGCCGACGGTGCGCTGACCTGGCGCGACGGCGCCGAAAGCAGCGGGGACGAGACGGTGCTGCGCGGCACCAAAGCCCCGTTCCAGCCGACCGGCGGGCTCACGGTTCTGACCGGCGATCTGGGCCGGGCGGTGATCAAGACCTCGGCCATTGCCAGGGAGCGCCATGTCATCGAGGCCCCGGCCCGGATCTTCCACAGCCAGGAGGCCCTGCAGGCCGCCTTCAAGGCCGGCGCGCTCACGGGCGACCTCGTCGCGGTGGTGCGTTTCCAGGGGCCGCGGGCCAATGGCATGCCCGAACTGCACAAGCTGATGCCGCCGCTCGGCGTGCTGCAGGACCGCGGGTTCAAGGTGGCGCTGGTCACCGACGGGCGGCTGTCGGGCGCCTCCGGCAAGGTCCCCGCCGCCATCCATGTCACGCCTGAAGCCGTCGAAGGCGGGCCGATCGCGCGGATCCGCGAGGGCGACCTGGTCCGGGTCGACGCGGTGGCGGGAACGCTGACCGTGCTGGTCGATGCTGGGGAATGGGCCGCGCGCACGCCGGCCGAGGCCGATCTCGAAGCCTCGCATTGGGGCGTCGGGCGCGACCTGTTCGCGTCGTTTCGCGCCGCCGTGGGAACAGCCGATACCGGGGCGACGATCTTTTCGGGGGTGTAGACCGTCGGACCGGAGAGCATGTCCGGTCCGATGAGCTAACTCTTTGTC
This sequence comes from Allobosea sp. 01N443, assembly GCF_056399325.1. Lineage (NCBI taxonomy): Bacteria > Pseudomonadati > Pseudomonadota > Alphaproteobacteria > Hyphomicrobiales > Alloboseaceae > Allobosea > Allobosea sp. 01N443. Next base: position 8,197 of record NZ_JBFTRC010000176.1, on the reverse strand, counting down.
TTTGCGTCGGCTGTCCCGAAAACCGCAATCCAGTTTTCTGGCCGATGCTTGAGCGGGGCAGGGCGCTGGCGTCGCTGCCCCTGAACACTTTGCCCGCCGGCTCCTCAGGGAACTGCCGGCCGCCCTTTGCGTTTTGGCAATCAGGAGCACGGGAATGTGCCATGCCGATGCACTGGTTCACCCCACCCGTTGTGGTTCAAGCCGACCGGCCTGAAGTGACCTATTCGGTCACCCATGTCGAACGAGCTGCAGAGTTCTTGCTTGCCTGGAAAGCGATAGGTGCGGGCCCGAAGTGGCAGGACGCTGTGCGCGCGTGCACCGCAGTGCTCAACGGTGCCGGGACTGTTGGTCATGCTCGGGAGACGTTCGAGGAGGCAGCGCGGGAGTGTGGCCGCCTTATCGGGTAGTCAGGCTGCGTCGGCGGAGCTGGCTGCCCCACGAACCGGATCCAATGGAGGCCGCCGGAATCTCTCGCGTCTACGAGCGTTTAGCTCTGTACCTCACATGAACACTGGCCCGCTGCTCCACAGGGAGGCGGGCCTTTTTTGGGGTTGTCGACGGCTGCGGGAAAAATGGGCGACCCGCTATAAGCGGTCAACAGCAGTTGCGCCCCTCTCACTCGTCACTTGGCCGGGTGATGGAATTCCGGAGCTGTGAGGGGGGAACTGGCGTTAGCCACTGACTGCCGAGGGTCAGTTTCGCCGCGAAAATAGGGGTTCCATCGGCGTAACGGATTCTCATCTCGACGCTGAGATTGTCACTGGTCTGGATATGCTCTGTGATGATGTCGCCGAGGCTGGAAAGTGCTGAAAGGCGCGCGGCCGCGTGATCTTCCAGGTCAATCCCTTCGTCGTCCGCCACCAGTTCGGTGTTGATCTCGATGTCGAAAAAATACTGAGCCATGCAGACTCAACCGCGCCACCGTCGGCTGGTTCCCGGCCCTCCGCGCGTTCAATTCGTTGCATTATGACCACGGTTGCGCACGACCGCTCGGGCCGCAGCTTTCCGCGCTTGTGTTCTTTTTAAATGTTTTAAACTGTGAGCATCGCAGGGGAGAATGCGATGCCGTTTCGTTCCATCGTGGCCACACCGGAAGAACTCGCCCTGATTGTGGCAGCGTTCGAGAAGGCTTGGAGCGAGATCGATGCGCGAGGATCGTTCGACGTTTTGAAGGCCGCCGGCCAGCGTGAGCGCCTTGGCTACATCGTCGCCGGATTGTGGTCGGCGGGCGAAACGATCGATCTGGCCAAACTCGCTGTACTACGGTTCGATGAGACCGCTATGGCTGACGCTCTCGAACGCCAGACGGTCATCCCGAACAAACCCTGACACATTGGTGATGCTGCACGGAACTCGGCGCTTCGCGATGGGTTCGCTATCGCGTGGGGGCGTCGTCCACATCCGGCGCCGTCACGGCCTAAGGGCCCCGCTGCTCCCGCCGGATCAGCGAGGCCCCCTGTCAGCCCTTCGTCTTGATGAGGCGAAGCCGCTCGATCTGAACTTTCAGCKCGGCAACGGCGGCCGCGCCGCGAATGCCCCTGATGCCTTGGCTTTCGCGGTCAGGGGCGCCGGGGACGCCGTCCAGGATTTCGGCACGCTTCGCCTCGGGCAGGGAGAGCAGGTATTCCACCTCGCATTCGTGCCGCCACTCCCCGGAATCCGAGAGAACCTCTCGGCCGAAGAGATGGGACCAGACAACGCGAGGGGAGGAGCCGGGCACGGTGAGCCTCCAGGGTTGCCCCCAGGCCGGTCGATCGCAATGTCTTCATCGACGCAGGCACCGCATCCTGCTTGGGCTTAATCGTGAGGCTGGTCTCTGGTTCCGTCAAGGAACGATTCCTCCGGGCCCGGCGTTCTCCTGACGTGATGACGAAGCTGCTGCGCGCGCGCACCGTTTTCTGCGATCCCGTTCCGGCGCCGAGGCGCTAATAGGCGCCGTCATTGCGCGGCGTAAAGTTCCGCGCCAGGCTTACCTCGTCGACGCTCCGCTCCCCCGCATCGAGCCGTGCCTCGCCACGCTTGCGACCAAGCCGCCCACCGGTGAAGCGACCGCATCTCAGTCCTCGCGGAACCCATCTCAGAATGAGCCGGCGGGCCGCTGCCGTCCGGAATCGGACCCATTGGAGACATGTGAAGATCGGCGTCTGGTGCCCGTGGTTGGCCCCATTGCCGACATCTGCAGGGTCCGCTTGCAGGTAAAGTGACTGAAGACAGCGTAAGGACGGCCGGGTTTGGCAGACTCGCGAGGTCCCGCCCCGGCTCGGAACCAATCGTATGACCTGCGTATGAAATGTCGGCACGTGCGCCAGAGATTGGCGAGGAGATAGGGTTTCAGCGTCATCCCGCCCAGTGCCCAWTCGCCGGTGAGCCGCGCGCCGATTCGCCCGGTCAGCGCATCGTCGGGCGAAAAGCGGACCGCGGAGAAGCGATCTCGCTCCGTTCCGAACGAGACCGATTGCCAGATCAGTTGCGCCTGCGGCTCGAGCGCCAACCCGGCACCGATCTGGATGGGATAGCCGGCCTCGAGCGAGCCGGTGAGACCAGCTCCGTCGGCGCTCATCCCGATGCCGCGGGTCGAGCGCGGATCGCCATCGAACCAGGAGGCCAATAGCACCGCGTCGACATACCAGCGTGACGGACCGATATGGGTCCAGTAGGCGCCGAGGCTGGTTGCATCCATCGTCAGCTTGCCGACCAGCGCCCGCTGCTGGGCGAGAGCGAAGCCGCGGGCGTCGAGATCGGCGCTGGCGAATCCGAGGAACAGGCCAAGCCGGTCGCGGTGRCCATCATAATCCCAGCCGAAGAGATCCTGACCGGCCTGGAAGCCGCCGAGATTGCCCTTCATCTCGGGCGAGAGCAGGCCTGAGCGACGCTCTTCGGCACGGCGACCGAAGACGCGGCCCCAGGCGCCCGGAAGCGCACCCGAGCCGAGGAGCAGGGCCTGATCGCCCTGGCGCTCGTGAAAGGTCCCGAGCGTCGCCAGGCCGAGCTGGCGCGCCACACCGGGCAACAACGTGTAAAGCGCCGCTTCGGGGCGGAAGAGAGGGATGGGACTGCCGGGAGGCGTCACGCCGGGCGGCGCAGGTCCGACCGGGGGCGTCACGCCGGGGGGCGTCGGGAGGAACTGGTTTCGCAGGAACCAGTCATTCTCGGTGCCGGGCGTAACGCCACCCTGGAACAGGAGATACTCGTAGGCGCCAGCCGCGACGACGCCGCCGAGCGCGAAAGCACCGGGGTCGGTGGTTCCGCCATTCACCGCGCTGACCACCTGGATGCCGTTGCCTGTCGTCAATTCGCCGGTCCCGCCAGCATTGGTGACGGTGATGAGGGAATTGCCGGTCGCCGAGCCGCCATTGATAACGAGGCGATCGGAAGGCGAGCCGTCAGTTCCGAGGACAGTGTTCAGCCCTATCGTGCCGCCACTTCCCGTATAGCTCGGCGTCGTCAGGAGTGTGCCGGGCGCAGTGTCCGTGCCCATACTGACGAGGCCCGCATTGGCGACGCTCGGAATGACGTGGCTGAAACCGTTGAGATCGAGCGTTCCGCCGCTTGCAACCGTCATGGCCGAGTTTGGGCTGAGCGCGTTCAGCCCACCGGCCCGCAACGTGCCTCCGGTGACGTTCGTTGCGCCCCCATAGCTGTTGGCAGCGGTGAGYGTGGTCGTGCCCGCAAGCACATTGACCGTGCCATTGCCGCTGATCGCCGACGCAAACGCGTAGTCGGAGGAGGTATGATTGAAGTTGACCGTACCGGTGCCAACGCCAAAAGCGACGCTCGGGGCCCTCACTGTGCCGGGCGCCGCCGCCGGATTGCCCGCGCCCGCGCCGATGTTGAGTGTGCCAGTCGATCCGGTATTCGCCGCGATCACGACAGAAGGCGCGGCGACGACGCCGCCATCCGCAATCGTCAGCGCGCCAGTKCCCAGATTGCCAATCCTGATCCCCGCAATGTCGCTCCAGAAGGAGCCTGCACCAGTCACGGTCACGGTACCGCGCGACCCTGCACCGTTGCCGATATTGGTGACGAGGGGGGTGATATCGAGGACCGTCCCGCCATTTGCAATCGTGAGTGTGCCGGTGCCGAAACTCCCGATATTGAGCCCGCCCTGTGGGCCGTTGATCCAGCTGGAGCCCCGGCCGGTCACCGTCACCGTGCCCGTCGAGCCCGCAGACTGTCCAATCGAGCCTCCGGCGCTGCTCGCCGCAGTACCGTCTTGAGCCGTGCCGCCGTCTTGAATGATGAGAGTGCCGGTCCCCAGGCCGCCGACCACCAGGGGGTCAATATTCGTCCAGCTGGAGCCCGGGCCGGTCACGATGACCGTGCCCACCCCGCCGGAAAGATTCCCGATCGTCCCGAGCTCATTGGTCAATGTCCCGCCGTTCTGGATCGTAAGCGTACCCGTCCCGTTTGCACCGACGGACAGATTGTTAGCCACGGCGCCCGGGCTGCTGATCACCGTCCCATTCGGCGTCACAGTGTTGATGATTGCGTCGTCGGTCCGCCTGGGAAAAGTAGAATCCCAGTTGCCACTAAAGAACCAATCGGAGGTGAACCGTCCGGTCCAGTTGCGCGTCTGGGCGTGTGTCGAAACCGTCGATGCTGCGAGAAGCGCGATCGTCGCCAGCGCCGTCGATAAGCCAAATCTGACACTGCGTGCCGGCAACGCCGCGCGCCGCATAAACCGCGCGACAAGCCAACGCCTTCGATCGTTCGCGCCGGAGTCCGGCAGCACACGCCCCCAATCCATGGCCGCCCCTACGTGTGGCCCGCGGCGTGATCAGTCGATGATCGCAACGCGAGCTCAGTCAGAAGTCAGAATCGAATTTGGCTACGGCGTAACGTGGTGATCAGAGAAAGCGCCAATGACATCTACAAAATGTTTACGTCGGCGCGATGAGCGCGAATGCGGGCCCAAATATTCAAGGGCCTGTTGCACGAACGCCGCGGTTTCCGTTCGTATACTGCTGATATCACGGACCGGAATTTATTGTCGCCGCAATTACTGGTCCACCTGAGGCGGGCACTGCGATTGTCGGGAATACGTCGCGACCTGCCGCCGAGCTTCAATCTGCCCGCGTCCGCTTCAAGGCAACCCGCCAATGTCTGGTGGTGGCGTGATGGGGGGCAATGCGGCAGCACATGCGAAGGTCAACAATCCACCCTTCTCAGTCGTTGGTGGCGAGCCTCCGCACTTGCGGAATCGGACCGAGGCTGTGTGCAAACGCGCTGACGGCGTTTGAGCGACGAGCGGCGTGAACGCGTGACGAGATCGGGTTCAGGCGCGGATCGCTTCCATCAGCGACTTGGCACCGATGATGGCGATGACGCGTTTGAGGTTATAGGCGAGGACGTGGAGCCCGATCTCGGTCTTCACGTTGGGCAAGTGCCTCGTCAGGAAGTGCGTCGATCCCATCCAGGCCTTGATCGTGCCGAAGGGGTGCTCGACGAGCCGCCTTCGCAGGCGCATGACGCCGGGCGTCAGGTCCATCCGCTGCTGAAGGGCGTCGATGAGCGCCTCGTGCTCCCAGTGGGTCACGCGCCGCTCGACGCTGGGTGTGCACTGAGCCTTGAGGGCGCAAGCCTGGCAACTGGCACGATCCCAGTAGCGGTGGAGCGTCATGCCCCGCTCGACCGTGGTCATATGGCGCGGCAGCAGCGCGCCGGATGGGCAGCGATAGACGTCCTGCTCGGGCAGATAGACGAAGTCCTGTTTGCCGAACCGCCCCTCAGCCTTGGCGCCGGAGGTCAGCGGCTTGGGCAGATAGGGCGTCACGCCCAAGGCCTCGCAGGAACGGATCTCCTCGCCGGAGAAGTAACCGCGGTCGGCCAGCGCATCGAGCTTTTCCACGCCCATGACGTCTTTGGCCTTGGCGGCCATGGTTGCGAGCTGTTCGCGGTCGCTGCCGGTCATCACCACGTCGTGGGCGACGATCAGGTGATGCTCGGCTTCCACCGCGGACTGGACGTTGTAGCCGACGATCCCGCTGCCGCGTCCGCTGGTGGCCATCGAGCGAGCATCCGGATCGGTCAGCGAGACCTGACCGTCCGGCGCGGCCTCGACCCGTGCCTCCATCGCCTGAAGCAACTTCATCTGCTCGCGCAGCCGCTCGACCTTCTCCGTCAGCCGTTCCGAACGTGCCTCGGCGGCCTCGCCCTCCTGGCGGTCGGCCGTGTCGAGGTCGCGCAGGTAACCGGCGATGTGCTCGGCGACCTGCTCCAGGCGCTTCTGGAGCTTGTAGGCCGTGAAGTTCTTGTCGCGGCTGTTCACCGCTTTGAACTTGCTGCCGTCAATCGCGACCAGGGCGCTCCCGAACAGACCGATCTGACGGCACAGCACCACAAACTGCGCGCAAGCGGCCTGGATGGCCGGGCCATTGTCCTTCCGGAAGTCGGCGATCGTCTTGTGGTCAGGCGCCAGTCGGCCGGTCAGCCACATCAGCTCGACATTGCGCTGAGCCTCGCGCTCCAAGCGGCGGCTGGACTGGACCTTGTTCAGGTAGCCGTAGATGTAGAGCTTCAGCAGCGTCGCCGGGTGGTAGGCTGGCCGCCCCGTCGCCGCCGGTGTCAGGCCCTCGAAGTCCAGCGCCCTCAGGTCCAGTTCGTCGACGAAGACGTCGACCACCCGCACCGGGTTCTCATCGGCCACATAGTCGTCAAGACAATCAGGAAGCAGCGTCGGCTGGCGCCGGTCAGAACCTTGGACGAAGCGGCTCAACTCCCTCCCGACTGCAACGTCAGGAGTCTAACTCAACAGCGCGTTTTCACACAGCCTCGACCCGTAGCAGAAGTGAAAGGATCATGGGCTAGCTGGATTTCATGATCTATTGGCTGGACGATCGGCCGATCGAGTGGAGCTGCGAATGTCCAGTCCCTGGATGCCCAACCCCTTGAAGCCGTCGACGCCGATCGGTCGGCTTAAACTCGTGCTGGCCGCGATTTTTGCGGGTGTAATGTCCATGATCGGGTTCCGATATGCGCCAATGTATGCAGACCCGGCCTTTCAGCCGACTGGACGTTGGGCGCGCATGGCAGACTGGGAGCCCTTTTGGAGGGGGGCATACGCTGCGATCGGGGCTGCGTTCTTTGCGCAGATGGCGGTYGTTTTGTTACTTTTAGCGATGAGGCGCGCCACACCGAAGCAAGCGTCCGAAGCGAAGAGAGAGCATAGCAGGGTGCAGGCCGGTAAGACACCGCGCTCGGACGCGGAACGTCCGTAGCCGACCCTTCTCGGACTCTGTCCCCATYGCCACCCGGCGTCCGGAATGCGCGGAAAAGGAGACATGCGCCCAGCGTCACGCGCCGTGCCTCTCCCGCACGGCGCGGAGGAATGCCCCCAAAAGCGCGCGCGCCGGAGACGCCGCTGTTCCCTCGAAGTTTCGCTCAAACTCATTCCCGGAACGGATCACCGCCGTGCAACTCGGACAAGCTTTCTTCTGCCCACTGGCCTGCCACTCGAAATCGGGCAGCTTCCACTGGACAAGAGTACGCGGCGCGAGGTGCCGAGCTATGGTGCGCGCGCCCGGCTTGCGGTGGTGGTCGGCGGCAAGTTCAACGGGCCGAATGACAAGCCGCTGGCGCTGACCGACCAGCGAGTTGTTCGGGCTGCGGCACGCAATCGACAGGACCGAAGCGGATTGCACGCGCAGGGCGTGTTTCGTCAACAGAATGGCGGGAATCAACAAAACGCGGCGGGATGAACAGGATACCTAGCCTGCGCCTTAAAATGAAAGAGCGACTACATGAATGCCATCAGCGCTTGGCTCGCACGCTGGAGCGCCCTGCCGGTCTCGACGCAAATCTTTCTTGCCGCCTGCGCGTTCCTTACTGGCCTCGGCGCATGGTGGAGCATCGATCAGCTCTCATACCTATCACGGTACAATATGTGCATGGCGTTCGAGAAGAAATCTTCCGCCCAATACTCATACGCCGACAGGCGTTGCATCAGCGCCGCCGGCCGTCGCGGTTAGGGGTTAAGCTGGTCCGAATTTAACACCGACAATTACTTGCGCCGTTCACGACGCAACGTTGCGGTGACTGTTCGACTGGTCGATCGTGATTCAGCAGAGGACGGCGAACCAACGCGTTCGCAGGTAGGCGCTCAGCGAGAACGGATGAAAGCCGGAACCAGATGCTGACGCGCGATGAAATCTGGATCTTGCACCTGTTTCGGCCAGACAGGGGCTGCGTCGAATTGCGG
>NZ_JBFTRC010000175.1:0-12062 GCF_056399325.1 Allobosea sp. 01N443 | reverse complement strand
GCCTTGGACACCGATGTCGAAGCCGTGCGGAAACTGTTCAAGAAGATCGGGCAGGAGATCGAAGCGGATCCGGAGCTGAACGCCGATCTGCTTGAGCCGTTCAAGAGCCAGGGCATTGCAGCGCTCGAGGAAGGCACTCTGGTGATCCGCGCCAAATACAAGGCCCGGGCCGGGCGTCAATTCCAGATCCGCAAGGCGATCCTGTCCAAGGTGCGGATCGTGCTGGCGGAGAACGGCATCAAACTGGTGCCCAAGCCCCTTCATGTCCCCGAGATGGGTGGGTGAGCCTGGCTGTTCGCCTTCGTTTACCGGGCATCGGGGCCTTGCGGCCACAAGAACCGGTCCAGCCAGAAGAACGGGTCCAAGCCGAAGCATCGGCCGCTCATCTGCGACGGGGCGCTAGGGCGACCCAGCAGGTCAGCGAATAGACAACCGATCCCACGGCGACCATCGCGATCTCAGCCATATCGCGCTCCATCGATCCTCCGGCCGTCAGGCAACCAGACATCGGGCGAATCTCGGGCGGGGCTTTGACCAGTCGGCACGGCCTGACAGTCGAAGCCTTCATCCGATCGATCGCTGTCCGATCAGCAGACGAAACCTGTCCAGATCATTTCGCGCATTGCCCGGCCGCCGGGTCTTGCCATTTGGCGCCAATCGCGTCGGCAATCGTTCGATCTCGTCAGGGAAGACGCCCCGGCCGAGCACGGCGATATCTGCGAGATCGCCCGCTTCTTCCGCGTCACGGCGGAGATCGCCATGGTGCGTGAGGCTCATCCGCCGCAGTTGGACGTGGTCTATCCCTGATCCTTGAGGAGACGCTCGACGCAGGTCGCCAGCGAGCCGCGCCATGCGGGAAGCGTAACGCCGTGCCGCGCAGCGAGCTTGCCGCAGTCGAGCCGTGAATTGGCCGGCCTCCGCGCTGGCGTCGGGTAATCCGTCGTGGCGATGCGCTTGACCGCGACCGGCTTGCCGCCGAGCCGCTCCCGGTCTGCGAAGATCGCCTCGGCGACATCGGCCCAGACCGCTTCCCCCGCAGCACTCATGTGAAAGATGCCGCGCAGTGTTTCGTCCTGGGGGCGGGCGACCAGATTGCGCGCCACCGCCAGGACGGCGTCGGCGATGTCGAGCGCGCTGGTCGGGCAGCCATGCTGGTCCGCGACCACGCCGACCTCGTCGGTTGTTTCGGCCAGGCGCAGCATGGTTTTGACGAAATTCTTGCCGAAGGGGCTGTAGATCCAGGCCGTGCGCAGGATCGCGTGGTTGTCCGAGGCGGCCGCGACCGCCCGCTCGCCAGCCAGCTTGCTGGCACCATAGGCTGAGATCGGCCCGGTCGCGTCGTCCTCGCGATAGGGCCGATCGAGCGCCCCGTCGAAGACGTAGTCGGTCGAGATCTGGATGACGGGGACGCCAAGTGCGGCAGCCGCGCGCGCCGCTTCACCGGCCGCCTCGCCGTTGACGCGCATGGCGAGGTCGGGTTCGCTCTCAGCCTGGTCCACCGCCGTATAGGCCGCCGCATTGACGATGACATGGGGCCTGGCCGCGCGCAGTGCTGGCGCGATCATTTTGGGGATGGCGAGATCCAGATCCGGGCGGCGGAGCGCGACGACTTCAACACCGGCCGGCACGCGCTCCAGCATGGCGCGGACGACCTGGCCGGTCCAACCGGTGACGACGATGCGCAGACCCATCAGTCGAAAAACCGCAGCATCTCGGCGAGCCGCGGATGCTTGCGATCCTTGTCGGAGAGGGGCAGCGAGGACAGGGGCAGAGCCTCGGCGATGCCGAGGGCCGGATCATCGAAGGCAAGCCCATGATCGTTCTCGGGCGCGTAGGGCCCGGTGGTCTTGCAGAGCACTTCGGTGTCCGGCTCGTGTGTGACGAAGGGCATTGTCATGTCTCCGGCCTGTTTGCGCGGCACGATATGACCGCTGGCCCTGATGTTGTCCGCTTGAACCGATCCCCCACGTAGATCGACGAATTTTCGCGGCTCGTCTATGGACGCGAGCGGGGCCCGAGTCCGCAACACCTCCCGGCTCATGATCATAGTGACCTCCAGTGCTGAAGATCAGCCTCGTCTTCGCCAAATTGAATGGCCGAAAAGCGGACGTACCCAACGTCAGAAAAGGCAGTTCCGGACATTGTCACCCGCCCCCCGGCCAAAGCCCCCCTATCGCGCCTGATCGCGGCCCTGCCTCTGCTCCACGGCGGCGATATAGGCGTCGCGGGAGGGGCCGAGATGGTCGCGGCAGAGCTGGACCAGCCTCGCCCGGTCGCCGGCCTCGAGCGCGGCGATCATCGCCCAATGCTCGGCGCAGGCCAGCGCCAGATGCGAGGGGCTGGCTGCCGTGATCGAACGGGCGCCATGAACCTTCTGCGCCATCATCTGGATCAGCTCGACCAGGTGCGGATTGCCGCAGGCGGCAAAGAGCGCCTCGTGAAACGCCATATTGGCGCGGAAGGCCGCGCGCGCGTCGGCGTCGGTGACCGCGGCCGCATGGACGTCCTGAATGGCTTTCAGCCGTGAGACGATCTCGGAGCCGGCCGGCAGCGGAATCTGCTCAGCCGCCAAGGTCTCCAGCGCCTCGCGCACCGAATAGATCTGGCGCACCTCTTGCGGCTCCAGCAGCCTGACGGCTGCGCCCTTGTTCGGCACGCGCTCGACCAGCCCGACCCGCTCCAGCTCGGCCAGGGCCTCGCGCACGACATGGCGCTTCACCTCGAGCCGAGCGGCGATGTCCTCCTCGATCAGGCGCTCGCGCGGCAGCAGCCAGCCAAGCACGATCTCCTCCTCGAGGGCATCGGCCACCATGCGGGTGCGGTCGGCGGTGGCGGGCTTCAACGCGAGGACGGACATGCGACTTATTCCAGTTCCAACATAATTGTTGACAATCATGTCAACGGCAACGCCTCATCATGTCATGACGAGCACCAATGACAAGACGGCCCCCGCCAAACCGGCCCCGCGCGGCATGCGCCGCAATCTCGCCAGCTATGGCGATCCCGGCTTTTCGCTGTTCCTGCGCAAGGCGTTCATCAAGGCGGCCGGTTTTTCCGACGATGCGCTCGACCGGCCGATCATCGGCATCACCAACACCTTCAGCGACTTCAACCCCTGCCACGGCAATGTTCCGCGCCTGATCGAGGCGGTGAAGCGCGGTGTCATGCTCGCCGGCGGCCTGCCGATGGAGTTCCCGACCGTCTCGATCCACGAGTCGTTCTCGAACCCGACCTCGATGTTCCTGCGCAACCTGATGGCGATCGACACCGAGGAGATGATCCGCGCCCAGCCGATGGATTCGGTCGTGCTGATCGGCGGCTGCGACAAGACCGTCCCGGCGCAGCTGATGGGCGCGGTCTCGGCCGATATCCCCGCGATCCAGCTCATCACCGGCCCGATGCTGGTCGGCCACCACAAGGGCGAGATCCTCGGCGCCTGCACGGATTGCCGCAGGCTCTGGGGCCAGCACCGGGCCGGCACGATCGACGAGGCCGAGATCGAGGTCTTGAGCGGCAGGCTCGCACCGACGCAAGGCACCTGCATGGTCATGGGCACGGCCAGCACCATGGGCTGCCTCGTCGAGGCGCTCGGCATCGCGCTGCCCGGCACCGGCACGATTCCGGCGACCCATGCCGACCGCATCCGCGCCGCCGAAGCCAGCGGCAAGCAGGCTGTTGCGCTGGCCAAGGGGGGCGAGAGCTCACGTGGATTGCGGCCGAGCGAATTGCTGACCGAGACCGCCTTCCGCAACGCCATGGTGGTGCTGCAGGCGATCGGCGGCTCGACCAACGGGCTCGTCCATCTCGCGGCCATCGCGCGGCGCGCAGGCTTGAGCATCGATCTCGAGGAGTTCGACGCGATCGGCCGCGCCGTGCCGGTGCTGATCGATCTGAAGCCGTCGGGCGATCATTACATGGAGCATTTCCACTGGGCCGGCGGCGTGCCGAAGCTGATGAAGGAACTGCGCGCGCATCTGGCGCTCGACGCCATCACCATCAGTGGCCAGACCATCGGCGAGATCGCGGAGGCCGCCGAGGAGGTGCCGAACCAGACGATCATCCGCAGCGCCGCAAACCCGCTGAAGCAGACCGGCGGCATGGCCGTGCTGCGCGGCAACCTGGCGCCTGGCGGCGCGGTGATCAAGCATTCGGCCGCCTCTCCTGCCCTGCTCCAGCACACCGGCCGGGCCGTCGTCTTCGACTCCGTCGAGGACATGGTGACGCGCATGGACGATCCCGCGCTCGATGTGACTGCCGATGACGTGCTCGTGCTGCGCAATGCCGGCCCCAAGGGCGCGCCCGGCATGCCGGAGGCCGGTTATCTGCCGATCCCGAAGAAGCTCGCCCAGGCCGGCGTCAAGGACATGGTCCGCATTTCGGATGCCCGCATGAGCGGCACCGCCTTCGGCACGATCGTCCTGCACATCACGCCTGAATCGGCGGTGGGCGGCCCGCTCGGGCTGGTCCGCGACGGCGACCTGATCAGGCTCGACGTGCCCGCCCGCCAGATCGAATTGCTGGTCGAGGCGGCCGAGCTCGACCGCCGCAGGGCAGAATGGCAGGCGCCCGCCCATCTCAGCGAGCCCTCGCGCGGCTATCGCGGGCTCTATCTGAAAAGCGTCCTCCAGGCCGATGAAGGCTGCGATTTCGACTTCTGCTGACTGGCCGCAGCGCGGCTCAAGACACGTGATGCAGGGCCGGACGAACCGGCCCGCAGCCCAACCCGGAGGACAATGCCCGATGCTGAAACGCGCCTTTCTCGGCGGCACGCTCGCCGCTCTCTCACTTGCCGGTCTGTCACTTGCCGGTCTGTCACTTGCCCTTGCCGGTCCCGCAGGCGCGCAGGCCTATCCGCAAAGGCCGGTCACGCTGCTCGTGCCCTATGCGCCGGGCGGGGCGACCGACATTATCGGCCGCGTCATCGCCGAGGAACTCTCGCAGACGATCGGCCAGCGCGTCATCGTCGAGAACCGCGCCGGCGCGGCCGGCAGCGTCGGCGCGGCTGCCGTCGCCCGCTCCCAGCCCGATGGCTATCTGCTGCTGATGGGCGCGCTCACCAGCCACTCGATCAATATGGGGCTGCAGGCCAAGCCCGGCTTCGACCTGAAGAAGGATTTCGCGCCGGTCACCATCGCCGGCACGGTCGGCCTGGCGCTCGTCGTCCACCCCTCGGTGCAGGCGAAGACCATCCCCGAGCTGGTCGCGCTCGCCAAGGCCAAGCCCGAGGACTTCAACTACGCCTCCTCCGGCAACGGCTCGCCGCAGCATCTGGCCGGCGAGATGTTCAATGCGCGCGCCGGGACGAAGCTCGGCCACGTGCCCTATCGCGGCAGCGGCCCGGCGATGACCGACATGATCGGCGGCCAGGTCAAGGTGATGTTCGACACCATTCCCTCCGTGCTCCAGCATGTGAATGCGGGCTCGCTGAAGGCGATCGCGACCACCGGCCGCGAGCCCTCCCCCTTCATGCCGGATTATCCGACGGCGATCGCGCAGGGGCTGCCCGATTTCGAGATCGGCTCCTGGTTCGGGGTGCTCGCCCCGGCCGGCACGCCGCAGCCGATCATCGACAAGCTCAACGCCGAGATCGTCAAGGCGCTGAAAAGCCCCAAGGCGCTGGAAGCGATGAAGCTGCAGGGCGTGACGCCCAAGCCCGGCACGCCTGCCGAGGCGGCCGCGCTGATCGACAGCGAGATGACGAAATGGAGCGACCTGATCAAGGCGACCGGGCTGAAGCCGGAGTGATGGAATTTGGCTCCGCGCTGCGCTAGGCCGGAGCGGTGGCACCGGTGAGATCCTGCGCTCATCGACGCCAGCCCTTGGGAGCGAGAGCATCATGACAAACCCCATCGAGCGCATCGCCATTGTCGGCGCCGGCATGATCGGCGCGAGCTGGGCGGCGCTCGCCTGTGCTCATGGCGTCGCTGTCGCGGCTTACGACCCCTCGCCCGCAGCCGAGGAGAAATTCTTCACTTACGTCGAGCGCGCCCGATCGCAGCTCGCCGAACTGGGGCTTGCCGGCGCGGGGGCGCTCAGCTTTTCGACCAGGCTCGGCGCGGTGCTTGAAGGCGCGCAGTTCATCCAGGAGAACGGCCCGGAGAACGAGGCCGTGAAACGGCAGTTGCTGAGCCAGATCGACGCCCAGACGGCGCCGGATGCGATCATCGCCAGCAGCACCTCGGCCCTGCTGCGCAGCGCCATCGTCGCCGAGTGCCTCCGGCCCGAGCGCATCATCGTCGCCCATCCGTTCAACCCGCCCCATCTCGTGCCCCTGGTCGAGATCATCGGCGCGGATGAGGCCGTCATTGCGCAGGCCTGCGCCTTCTATCGCGTGCTCGGGCGCAGGCCCGTGGTGCTGAACCGGGAAATGCCGGGCCATATCGCCAACCGGCTGGCGTCGGCGCTCTATCGCGAGGCGGTCCATCTGGTCGAGCAGGGCGTGGCCAGCGTCGCCGATATCGATGCCGCCCTGTGCCATGGGCCGGGTCTGCGCTGGGCCCTGATGGGCCCGCACATGACCTATCACCTCGGCGGCGGCGCCGGCGGCATCAAGGGCTATCTTGCCCATCTCGGGCCGAGCCAGCTCAGGCGCTGGGAATCGCTCGGCCAACCGACTTTAAGCGAAGAGGTGCAGCGCCGGATCGTCGAGGGGGTCGCAGAGGAGAGCGCCGGCCGCTCGATCGCCGAGCTGGAAGCGCGCCGCGACGAGGGCCTGCTGGCGCTGCTGAAATCGCGCAAGCTGGTGAGCGAGTAGGCGGGGGCACAGGCCTGAGTTGGCGCGCAGCAAATCCCGCGCGCAGTCCCTTCGCGGATCAGGCGGCGGCACGCCCCTCGGCCCTGACAGGTGCCCTACAAATCGGTGATCGGCCCCGTGCCCTCGCGGAAGGTTCTCTCCTGCCCCCGCGTCCGCGACGCGTCCCGGCGCTCGATCTGGACGGAGAGGCTGAAGTCAAGCGCGCCGGAGCAGCGGCCACTCAGCGTGATCCTCGTTTCCCCCTGGTCGTGGCTGAAGCTGCAGGTGAGGGATTGGCTGAACCCGGGGCGTTGATCCTGCGCCCAGGCTGGCGATGTCGCGGCCAGGACCAGGGCCGCCGCAAACGCCTTGTCGGTCAGGGTGTGTCGCATCGGTCTGTCCTCCCGTCGACCAAACGTGGGAGTGCGCCTCATGATCAGGTCGGCGTGACGAATTGTGGGGCTCGGCATCCGCGGGATGACCGCGATCCCACCGGACGAGCCGGCGCCTCATCTCGCTTGCACGCGACGGGCCAAACTTAGCACAGCGCTCGCCCGCCGTGCCACACATCCCTCTGCCCGGAGAGACTGAGCGCATCATCCATCTCGATGCGAGGCGATCAGCTTGGACCTTGTCATCGGCGCGGACTCCCGCGTTCGTGCCAATATCTGAGTCATCCCGGCTGCTTGGGCTGAGATCATCACGTTCCAGTGGAACTTCACTGCGCCTTCTCATAGGCGGCATATTGCTCCTCCGTCATGCCCGGCAGCGTCTGCACGAAGGCAACGGCGGCCCGCAGGTCGTCGTCGCCATGGCTGTCCGCGAAGGACGGCATGCCGGTCATCCGAACCCCGTTCTTGACGATCCAGAAGATTTCGGCGGCGGGTGGGCGAAGCGATGGTGACCGACGGCGGGTCGGCCATCAACGCGGCGGGGCTGCCGGGCTCTTCCCGCTCGATTGACAGCATGTCGAATATTGCTACGCAGGCCGGCGAGGGAACGTCCTCAGTCCTGTTGCGGGATTAAAATCTCCGGGGCCGGCCCGGCCCGTTTTTTGGTTCCCGTGCGTGACTAAACCCAGACCTTGGACATCAAGCACTGCCCTGCTTGTCCGGTGGTTCATCTCATCGGCGACGCTCTCTGTCCCGCAGGCCGCAGGGCCGGTCGCCTTCGCGCTGGTCGCCCTGGCTCTGACGGGAGACACGAGCGGCGGCGCAGCGATGATCCTGGCGATGACGCTCGCGCAAGTGGTCGGTGCGATCCCGATCACCCGGGTCGGCAGACGCTTCCCGCCGACGACGTTCCTGCGGCTGCTGGTGGTCTTCCGGACCCTTGCGCTGGCCTCCATCGCAGTGCTGGCTCACCACGGGGCCGCGTTCGGCTGGCTCGTCGCATTCTCAGCCCTGGCAGGGGCGGTGAACGGCGCTGCCTTCGGCTATCTGCGCACGGTGCTCAACGCGCTGGCGCCGGCTGCGAAATTGCCGCGAGCGCTCGGCATCTCGGCGACCCTCAACGAGGTGACGTTCGTCCTGGCTCCCGTGGCCGCCTCCGGGCTGGGCGGCGTCTCGCCGGTCTTCGCCGTGCTGGTTGTCGCGGCGCTCGGGGCGATTCCAGCCCTGCTGGTGCCGACGACCGCCGCAGCCGCAGTGGAGGACGCGCATCATCCCGATGCGTCCGTGGTGAGCCCGGCGATCCTGCTCTGGCTGATGTGCGCCGCCGCAGGTGGATCGACCGTGGCGGCGATCGAGATCGGCGCTGTCGCTCTCGCCCTGCATTTCGGCTACCAACCGACGCTCGCGATCCTGTTCACGGTGCCACTTTGCCTGGCTTCGGTGGCGGGCGGTGTCTGGGTCAGCATTCGCAACCGCATGCAGACGCGCAGGGCTGTCCTGATCCAGCTGACGATCATGACGGTCGGCTCCATCCTCGTCGCGCTCCAGATCTCGCTGGCGGTCACGGTCCTTGGCGCGGTCCTCGTCGGAATGGTTCTGGCCCCGCTCGGCACCTATTACTCGCTTGCTCTCGACGCGCTCGCCCCTCCGAAGAAGCGGCCCGAGGTCTTCGCCCTGCTTCGCACCGCGAACGCAACCGGCGTCATCCTGGCCAGCGCGGTGATGACGGCCGTCTCCCTGTCCACGGCCCTGATCGTCGTGAGCTGCCTGATGATCACGGTCGTGGTCGTCGTCGGCCTGTCCTCGCGCATCAAAACCTGAGGGTCGGCGCCCGCGCTTCACAGCTTCGGCCCGGCTCAGTCCTGCCATGCCGGCAGCCTCCACCCCTTCACGGTCGTTGTGGCCTTCGCAATCGCCCCTGCCCCGGCGCTTGGAGCCCCCAGCTCAGGGCGCGGGGGGCGTGTCCGGCCGGCGACGGTCGTGATCGTTGCTGGCGTAGTAGCTGCGCTTGTTCTCATACATCAGCCGGTCGGCCCGTTTCACCAGGGACTCCATGGTTTCGCCCGGCTCGGAGGTGGCCATGCCGAGCGAAAGGCTGAGCGCCGTGTCGCCATGGAACTGGTTATTGAGCTCGATCAGCTGCTGGACATTGGCCAGAACCAGCCCCGCCTCGCCCGTGCCGGCGCCCGGCAGCACCACGGCGAATTCGTCGCCGCCGATCCGTGCCGCGAAGAGCGGCTTGTCCACCGCCTTGGCGAGCACCTCGCCGGCGCGGCGCAGCAGATCGTCGCCAGCGCCATGGCCGCACTCGTCATTGACGCGTTTCAGGCCGTTGAGATCAACCAGCATCAGCGAGACGCGCTGCGTGCGCTTGCGTTCGAGACGGTTGAGCTCGTCGACATAGAAGCTGCGGTTGTAGAGCTTGGTCAGCACGTCGTGCTTGCCGAGGAATTCGAGATAGGCCTCGGCCTTGCGCCTTGCCGTGATGTCGGTCAGCGCGACCTGGACCAGCGACCAGCTCTGTTCATGGCCGGGCAGCACCGAGAACTGCAGGTGCAGGTAGAGCAAGGTGCCGTCGAGCTTGTAGTTCACCACCTCGCGCTGCTGGAAGATCTTGCCGTTCCAGAGATCGATGAGCTGCTCGCGGAAGGGGACGCGCATCTCGCCGCGAAAAGCCTCGTCGAGATTGTCGAGCAGATGCGCCTTGTCGTGCGCCGCGAAGAGCTCGAGCGTGTGCCTGTTGACGTCGATCACCCTGATCTCGTGCATGCAGCGGTCGATGAATTCGGGATGCACCTCGGTGAAGACGCGCAGATCCTCGATGCCCTGCTCGCGCAGATCGTCGAGCAGGGCTTTGACATGGCGGAAATCCTCGACCCAGAGCGAGACCGGCGAATGGTCGAACAGGCCGCGCGCATAGGCCTCGCTCGCCACCAGCTCGCGCCGCGCCTGCTCGCGTTCGGTGATGTCGTCGATGGCGACCAGCACCCGGTCCCAGCTCGCCTCATGTCCCGGCAGGATGCGCCCGTTGATCTGGACGTCGAGGCGGCCGCCCGACAGCGTGTAATTGACGGTGCGGCTGCTGAAATCGAGCTTGCCCTCCCAGAGCTGGACCAACTCGTCGACATGGCTCTTCAGCATGTCGGCCCGGAAGACCTGGTCAAGATTGGCCATCAGGTGCGCGGTGTCGTCGGCGCCGAACAGAGTCAGGGTCTGCTGGTTGACCTTGAGCAGGCGGATGCGGCTGGAGCAGGCCTTGACCCGCCCAATATCGGCTTCGAGGAAGGCGCGCAGATCGTCGACGCCCTGCGTGCGCCATTCCGCAAACAGCGCCTGGATGCCGCTATAATCCTCCAGCCAGAGCGAAACCGGCGCGAGATCGAACATATGCCGATCATCGGCGGCAACAGGGGTGATGGCAGGGGGCACGCTTGTCATCGACCATTCCAATTCCGGCTTGCCCGGAGGGCTCAAGCCACCGATCGCCGGGGCGGCCAAGCCTGATTCGTCAGGCGCCATGATACCGCAAGTTGTGGCGCAGGTTCGCCCGTCGGGTCGCTGCCCGATCGGCCTGCGCGGGAGCGGTCGTCACGTCGACGCCAATACTGGAGCATCGCCTGCTCCTGCCCTCTGTCCGCAGGGACCTGCGAGGCGCAGCCGGCGCAAATCGTCGATCTGAAGGAAGCCCTGGAAGCCCCGGCGGCGGCGACTTTCTGCGAACCCGACAAATCAGCCTTAACTACGATCCCGCATCTCACGCACAAATCGTCGATCGCACTCCAAAGTACATTTGAGGCTGTTGGCGTTCCGCGTTAGTATTTCTAGTGGAAACGATGATACTCGACATCGTTCCTGCTTTCAGCCCTTGCCTATGCGTTCCTTGCCTATGTCTTCTGGTGGGTTCACGAGGGCGTTCCATGTCGGCTCAAGAACGCGGGCTTGCCCGCCTCATGCTTAGGCTCCCCGCGTTCCGCAATCGCTTCGCGCGAATGCAAGCCCCCCGGTTTCGCGGCGTCTGCGAGGAGTACGACGTCATCTGGGAGGTGATCACCCACCGGTCCCAGGACCAACGCTGCGCGATGTTCAGCTTCGATGATTACTGCCGCCTCGCGGTCTCGATCGAGAGCGACGCGATCGCGATGGCCGAGGCCGTTTCCGATCCCGGCACCATCGGCATCCTTGGCGTGTGACAGCCGGACCGACTGACGCATCCCTCCCCGTGAAGGCAACGCCTGCCAGTATCCGCCAAACTTGGCACAGTCTGCCTGCGTCCGGGGAATCCACTTGCGACCCAGCTCGGACTCTCCTCCCCTCGCCTGGGAGCGTCCGGATGAGTGGTTTGCAGAAGTCAGGCCGGGTTCATCGAGGGGCCGGATCGCGCGCTTAAGCGGAAGTTGGGCCGAGCCCGTATACCGGGCAATTCGCGCATAGTCTCGCCCTTAGCGTGCGTTCGACACCGGGCGTGATGGGGCGCGAATGGCCTGAGCGACCGCGACGGCGATCTTTTGCGCTACGCCACTTTCGAGGTCGATGAGATTCCCGGAACGCAGATCGGCCTCGTAAATTGCGGACCAGATAATGGCTGATGTGTCTCGGTCGACGAGGCGGCTGGTAATCCTGAGTTTGCCCTCGCCAGCACGGATCATGCCTTCAAGGATGTGCCGGGCGTCGAAATGGCGCCGGGCCAYGGACCGCCGCGACGCCAACGCATTGGAAGCCTCGCTTCGAACGACCGTCAACTCCCGAAAGGTCGCGAGTTGTGAAAGCACCTCTTCGGAAAGACCTGTCGCGAAAGCACCGGCTTCTGCGGTCGGGGAGAGGTTGGTGAAGGCCTTGACGAGAAGCGAAGGACCAAGGGGGCTTGTCGATGACGCAGCCGGTCGCGATTGGTCTATCATCCCGATGAATGCCAAGAGAGTGCCGAACACCAGTGCGGT